>DATKEE010000104.1:0-4833 GCA_035544555.1 Candidatus Methylomirabilota bacterium | reverse complement strand
GCTATCAACTTCAGAAGCGCCTTTTCACTCTGAGCGTCCCTGCTGAATCGCATCTCGTCGGCAAGACTCTCGAGGAAAGCCGCCTCGGCGACGCCCTCGGGCTCACCGTGATGGGGGTGATTCGCGGCGGGGAAAAACTGTCGGCCGCCGCCGCAAAGGCGCCCATTGAGGCTGGTGACCAGTTGGTGGCCGTCGGTCGCACCGAGGACCTGGTGATCCTGCGCGGACTCAAGGAACTGGTGATCGAACGCGAGGTGACCGCGTCGCTGGTGGATTTCGAATCGGAGCAATCCGGTCTGATCGAGGCGGTGTTGTCTCCGCGCACCTCCCTCACCGGCAGGACGCTCCGGCAATTGAATTTTCGCAACCGCTACGGCCTGACCGTCCTCGGCATATTGCGCGAGGGCAAGAGCTACTCCACGAAATTGCGCGACATGCCCTTGAAGTTCGGCGACGCCCTCCTGCTGCACGGACCGCGGGAGAAGCTGAAGCTGCTGGCGCGCGAGCCGGACTTTGTGGTGCTTACCGAGGCGCTACAGGAGCGGCCGCAATACGAAAAGTCGCCGATGGCCCTGCTGGGGCTGCTCTGCTTTCTGGTGCCGGTGCTGCTGGGTTGGGTGCCCATTTACATCGGCGCGCTACTGGGGGCGGCCGTCATGGTGCTGGCCGGTTGCCTCACCATCGAGAAGGCCTACGCCGCGGTCAACTGGCGGGCGGTGGTGCTGATTGCCGGCATGCTCCCGATGGGCACCGCCATGCTGGAGAGCGGCACCGCCGCCCTGCTCGCCCAAAGGTTCGTCGGTTTCATCGGTCCGTTCGGGCCGCACGCCATCATCGCCGGAATCTTCGTGCTGACCTCCCTTGCCACCTGCGTCATTCCTTCGAGCGCCCTCGTCGTCCTGCTTGCGCCCATCGCCTTGAAGACTGCGACCGACATGGGGATCTCGCCGCACGCCGTCATGATGACGGTCGCCATGGCGGCGGCGGGCAGCTTCAACAGCCCCATCTCCCATCCCGCCAACATCATGATCATGGGTCCGGGCGGCTATCGCTTCGTCGATTACTTCCGTGTGGGAATCCCCCTCACATTCGTCGTCATGATCGTCGTCCTCCTGACGGTTCCCGTCTTCTGGCCGTTGGACGCGGTTCCATAGCCGCCACGCGCTCCATCGCCCGACGTTCCCTCCGCCTGAGCCTTGTTTTAAGCGAGTGGAAACGAGTTCCAACTGCGCCAAGCCCTTTGCCTTCAGGAGGCATGGGTTTCCCCGGCCAGCGGTTGTCCAGTTGCCCACCAGACAATTCCCCGAAATCACATCCTTGCCGTGGCCGCCACGTTTGCGGCAATCTCTCGCCGCGTGAAGATCTGCAACCCGCGGCATGTCATTCCCTCCCGGCTCCTGCCCATCCGGTGCTCCACCGGAACCTACATTTTCCCCGACACCCCATGAGTGCCCGCCTGCGCTCCATTCCCTCCGTCGAAAAGGTTCTTCAGGCCCTCGCGGAAACCGGTCTGCCCCGCGCCCTTGTCGTGGACACCGTGCGCGGTGAACTGGCCGGATACCGTTCGAAAAGGAAGATCCCGTCGTTTGACGAAACCGTGACGCGCGTTCGTTCGGCGCTGGAATCCCTTCGTGCCTCGCGAATCCGTCCAGTGCTCAACGGCACCGGCATCCTCATCCATACCAACCTCGGACGCGCTCCCCTCGCGGAACCGGCGGCAGATGCCGTTCGCGCCGTGGCGGCGGGATATTGCAACCTGGAATTCGATCTCATCACCGGCGAACGCGGCGACCGGGCCTCCTACCTCGAACGGGCACTGGCCCGGCTCTGCGGTGCCGAGGCGGCCACCCTCGTCAACAATGGCGCCGCCGCGCTCGTCCTCATCCTCCGCCATTTCACCGTGAAGAAACGCGAGGTCGTCATCTCGCGCAGCGAGTTGATTCAAATCGGCGGCGGGTTTCGCATTCCCGAAATCCTCGAGGCCAGTGGCGCCCGGTTGCGCGAGGTCGGCACCACCAACAAGACCCTGACCGGCGATTACTCGCGCGCCATTGGCCGCAACACGGGACTCATCCTCAAGGTCCATCGCAGTAATTTTTTCATGGGCGGCTTCGTCGAATCCCCCGCCATCGGAGACCTCGCCGCGCTGGCACGCAAGAAACGCGTCCCGCTGATCGAGGATCTCGGCAGCGGAGCCGTCTTCGACACCGCCCAGTTCGAGGGCGTCGAGTCCGAACCCACGCCGGAGCAGGCGCTGAAAAACGGGGTCGATCTGGTCTGTTTCAGCGGCGACAAATTGTTCGGAGGTCCCCAGGCGGGGATCATCGCGGGCAAGGCAAAGCTCATCACCGCCTTGAAACAGGATCCCTTCTTTCGCGCGTTCCGCTGCGACAAGCTCGCCTGCGCGGGTCTCGAGGCCACCGTGGATCTGCACCTCAGATCCCTCGCCCCCGGGGCGCCCTCCACCGCGCGCCCCAATCGCGACCGTGACCGCGAAACGGTCATCTCCGCGCGGCTTCGCGCTTCACTCGAGGATCTCAGAAAACGGGCTCACCGCCTCCTCATCGCGGTCGAGGATCTGCCGATCAAGACTTTCGTCGGCGAAGGCAAGGCCCAGGTGGGCGGTGGCGCGTTGCCACGCTCGTCCATCCCGTCCGTCACCCTCGATTTCATGCCGATCACCATGTCCCTGGAACAATTCGCCGAACGCCTGCGCCGGCGCCGCCTCCCCGTGGTGGGTTACCTCTCCGGAGGCCGTTTCAAACTGGACCTTCGCTCCCTCCTCCCCGGGCAGGACGAGGATTTGATCCGCGCCATTCATTCGGTGTTTCGACGCGGCGGACGCTCCGATAAAGATTCCATGTGAATCCCAGGCACTGCATTCTTGCCACCGCCGGTCATGTGGACCACGGCAAGAGCGCCCTCGTCCAGGCCCTCACGGGAACCGACCCCGACCGCCTGCCCGAGGAGAAACGCCGCGGCATCACCATCGAACTCGGGTTCGCGCATCTCGACCTCCCCCCACGCCCGGAAACGCCGGGTGCACCCGCTCTCTCCATCGGGATTGTGGACGTTCCCGGCCACGTGGATTTCGTCAGGAACATGGTCACGGGCGTCGGCTCAATCGATGCCGCGCTCCTCGTCGTCGCCGCCGATGGCGGCTGGATGCCACAGACGGAGGAGCACCTGCAAATCCTTCTCTATCTCGGAATCTCCCGCGCCGTCATCGCCCTGTCGCGCGTGGACCTCGCCGGCCCGGACCGGGCCGCCGAAACCGAATCTGAAATCAGGCGCCAGATCCTGGGCACACCGCTTGTCGATGCCCCGCTGGTGCGAACCTCCGTCCTCACCGGATCCGGCGTCGATGAACTCAAGATCCGCCTTCGCGACGTGCTCGAGCACTCGGCGCCGCAGGCCGATATCGGAAAGCCACGACTCCCGGTGGACCGGACTTTCCAATTGCGCGGAACAGGAATTATCGTCACCGGAACTTTGACTGGCGGACGCCTCGAACGCGGTCAGACGATTGCCGTCGCGCCTGGCGGCGGGCTGGGTCGCGTGCGTGCCTTGCAATCCCATCACCGCGACGTCGGGGCTGTCGATCCAGGCATGCGCGCCGCCATCAACCTGCCCGACTTTGCGCTCGCTGAATTCGCTCCATCAAATCCCAATTCCGTCTCCCGCGGTTCGGTCATCACCCTTCCACAACTCGCCCGTCCCGCGGACGTGCTGGATGTCCATTTGTTCCGCTCCCCCAGACTGCGACCCGCCGCATCGACAACCGACATTCATCCGTTGAAGCACGGCACGCGCGTCCGCATCCACCACGGCACCGCCAACGTGCCCGCTCGAATCCTTCTGCTCGACGCCGGTGATCTCGAGGCCGGCAACGCCGCCATCGCCCGATTGCGGCTGGAGGCCCCCTTGCCGGCATTTCTGGGCGACCGGTTCATCGTGCGGGATTGGCCGGAGGAACACACCCTCGCCGGCGGCATCGTGCTCGACCCCGACGCGGCGGCCCGGCGTTTCCGGACCCCTGCCCAACGCGCGTTTCTTGAGCATCGGGCGGCCGATCCACTTGATCCATTGCGCGCGATCCAATCCCTGCTGCAACGCGACCGCATCGTCCCGCGCGACGGCCTGCTCGATCAATCTCCCTTTTCGGAAAACCGGATCATCGCCGCGGTGGAGAACCTCTTCAAACGGGGAATGTTGATACGCGCGGCTGATTGCATCGTGGAGGCGGCCTTCTGGGGGGAATTGTTCGAGACGGCCGCAGGCGCAATCGACGACTTTCACAATCGTCAGCCGGAACAACCCGGACTGCCTTTGACCGGGCTGAGATCGCTTTTGCGAAACCGCGCCTTCAGGCCGGCTGTGATGGACGCACTCCTCGACGGTCTCACACGGAACGGGTTCACCCGGACCGGCACCGCCATCCGTCGCGCCAATCATCGCATGGCACTGCCGCCCGATCTTCGCGAGGCCGGCGACCGCGTGCGCGCCGCGTTGCTGGCCCATCCGCATGAACCGCCAACCCGCAAGGCTCTCGCGCCGGATTCCGCGTCCCGGCAGGCTCTCGAATTCCTCATTCGCAACGGCGAAGTGGTTCCGCTGGGAGCCGATTTGCTACTGGCCGCGGAGGCCTTTCACGGAATGACTGAATCGATTGTCCTTCACCTGCGAAACCACGGACGCGCGACGGTCAGCGAACTCCGCCAGGCATTGGGCACCACACGCCGGGTGATGGTTCCCCTCCTCGAACATCTCGACCATTCGGTCACCCTCCGCGAAGGCGACCACCGCGTGCTTCGCCCCGCAGTCGGGAATCAG
>DATKEE010000103.1:0-20992 GCA_035544555.1 Candidatus Methylomirabilota bacterium | reverse complement strand
ACGTGATCCGCAAGGGCGATTCCCTCGCCACCATCGCTCGCGCCATGGGCGTCCCCATGGAGGCCATCGCCGAGCACAACCAGATAAAGGAACCCGACAAGATCATCGTCGGTCAACGCCTCCTCATCCCGGCCCCCGGTTCCTCCCAGACTGAATATGTGGTCCGCAAAGGCGATTCCCTCGCCGCCATCGCTTCCCGCAACGGCCTGTCCGCCTCCGAACTCGCGCGCTTCAACAGCCTTGACCGCCCCGAACTCATCGTCCCCGGCCAAACCCTCCTCATCCCCAAAAAGGGCGCCATCCCGCCCGCCGGCCCGCGCATCGATCCCGCCCTCAAAGCCACCCTCGACCGCATCCGCGTCCCGCGTAATCGATGGAAGAAAATCGTCATCCATCACAGCGGAAACGATATCGACACCCCCAAAGGCATGGACGAATATCACCGCCGCATCCGAAACATGGAGAACGGCCTCGCCTACCATTTCGTCATCGGCAACGGCCACCGCGTGAAGGACGGCGAAATCTACGTCGGCAATCGCTGGATCAAACAACTCGACGGCGGCCACCTCGCCAGCTACTCCCAGAATCAGACCAGCATCGGCATCTGCCTCGTCGGTAATTTCAACAAGCACAAACCCACCGCCAAACAAATGCGGGCCCTGGAAGCGCTCACCGACTATCTCATGGACCGCTGCAATCTTCCCGCCTCCGACGTCCAGACCCACCGCGAGATCAATGTCAAACCCACCGAGTGTCCCGGACGCCATTTCCCCACGCGCAGCTTCCGCGCCGGCCTCAAACGCTGACCGCCTATTGCCTATTGGCTTATTTATTGTTGATCGGCTATTGGCGATCGGCGATCGGCTATGGGCCATTCCCCCCCCCGTCCGCTTTTGACGCTGCTCATGATGGGATTATCCTAGGAGCGTGTTTTGAAAACCCCGGTTGGGTGTCCCGCCTTCAGGCGGCCCATGGCGCAAACCGTCCGAAGGCGGCACGCGGAACACGGCCCGGCGATCCCATGATGATTTTCCATACACGCTCGAAGAGCCTGTCTGAATACCCCTCAACCTCCCATGAACATTTGCATGATGACCAACACCTATCTGCCGCATGTCGGCGGGGTCGCCCGGTCCGTCCAGACCTTCGCCGAGGATTATCGGCGCCTCGCCCACAAGGTCCTCGTCGTGGCTCCCACCTTCCCGGATCAACCCGACTCCTCCGCGGAGGAAGAGGATCATGTGGTTCGCATCCCCGCCCTGCAAAAATTCAACGGCAGCGACTTCTCCGTGCGCCTTCCGCTCACCTCCGCCTTCAGCAGCCGGCTTCATGACTTCCAACCCGATATCGTCCACTCCCATCATCCGTTCCTCCTCGGCGATACCGCCCTCCGCTTCGCATCCAATGCCGGCGCCCCCGTCGTCTTCACCCACCACACCCTTTACGAGCAATACACACACTACGTCCCGTTCGATTCCCAGAGACTCAAACGCTTCGTCATCGAACTCTCCACGCACTACGCGAATCTCTGCGACGCCGTCATCGCCCCCAGCCGGGACATCGCCCGCCTCATTAAACAGCGCGGTGTCTCCGTCCCCATCGAGGTCATCCCCACCGGCATCGATGTCACCGCGCTCTCCAACGGCGACCGCAACCGATTTCGGAAAACCCACAACATCCCGCCAAAGGCCTTCGTCATCGGTCATGTCGGCCGCCTGGCCCCCGAGAAGAATCTCGCCTTTCTCGCCCGCGCCGTTTCCATCTTCCTCCGCGAACACTCCAAGGCCCGCTTCCTGATCGTCGGCGATGGCCCCGTTTCCCGCGGCATTCGCAGTCATTGCCGGCGCCGGGGCGTGCACGAACAACTCATCCTCGCCGGCCGCCAGACCGGCCAGGACCTCATCGATGCCTACGCGGCCATGGATGCGTTCGCCTTCTCCTCGTTCAGTGAAACGCAGGGTATGGTTGTCGCCGAGGCCATGGCCGCTGGACTGCCCGTCATTGCCCTCGATGCCTCCGGCGTGCGCGAGGTCGTCCGCGACAAACAAAACGGCTTCCTCCTCAATGCGCGCTCCACCCCCGGCGACTTCGCCGACGCCCTCCAGGCGGTCCACGGCTCACCCCAACTCCGTCGCCGGCTCTGCGAAAGCGCCAGCCGCACCGCCCGGAAGTTCTCCCGCGAACGTTCCGCCGGCAAGGCGTTGAAGCTCTATAAGAAGGTCATCCGGCAGGACCGGCGCGACCGCAAAGCGGTCAGGGCCGATCCATGGGCCGGACTGCTCAAACGCGTTCAGATCGAGTGGGATCTCCTCTCCCGGAAAACCGAGTTCGCCTTCCACGGTTTCCTCGCCGAACCCGAATCCTCAAATCCCCGCCGCCCCCGGCCTCGCAAGCAAAGCTGACCACCATCAAAAGGGGTCAGTTCTTATGAATGGCTACTGTCGCATGTCACACCGCCATTGATACTGCTGTGTGTTCATGTTGGCCACGCTCCGCAATCCATCCCAGCGTCACCAGCGTCTCCACAAAAGCGTTCCCGATCGGCGTCGTACCTGACAACCGGCTCGCGCCGGTCCACCCGGTTCATCACAGGGTAAATTGCCCCCGGTTATTCCACCCTCGGCTTCCGCGCCATGCCCGCGAAAGCACACCCCATCAACAACTAGTCAATCATAAGAACTGACCCCTTTTCCGGCGAAGGGAAACTCACCCGCCCGGGACAATCCAGATATTCCGATACCACACCGGGTCCCCATGATCCTGCAACCGCAGCGGGCCCGGCGCGGTTCCCTCGCGACGCCCCCCGCCCGTCCGATCCGGAATCTCCACCCCCTCATGGATCACCACGCCGTTGTGGCGCACTGTCACGGCCGCGTTCGATACCTTCCGGCGCCGACCATCAAATCGCGCCGCGCGAAACTCGATGTCGTAGGTCTGCCACTTCAGGGGCGGAAAACACAGGTTGATCCCGGAGGCCTGGATTTGGTAGATCGCGCCGCAATCATCCACAGCCGCCCCACGACCAAACGAGTCGAGCACCTGAATCTCATAGCGGTCCTGCAGATACACCCCGCTGTTCCCGCGCCCCTGCCCCCGGTCCCCGGGCTGGAACGGCAGCCTGAATTCAAGATGCAGCGTGAAATCCCCGAACGATTCCCGTGTCGTCGCACCCGCCATGAGAACTCCGTCTCTCATCGCCGCCCCCTTCTCCCAGGCGCCGGTTCCGGTTCCATCGAACAACACCACCGCCCCCTCCGGAGAAACCGCGCCAAGCGTCGGACTCTCACGCTCCACCTTCCGCAATCGAAACGACTCGCCCTCGCGACTGGTCCCCGTCAAATCCTCCCCCGTCCATTGCATCCGCCACCCATCCACCCCGAGAAACCGGACCTCACGCGCCATCAACCGGCCCTCGAGTGGAATTCGCGTCACACCATCCCAACTGTCCCCGGGGAGCCCTCCGCGCAACAGCACGGCGTCGAATGCCCCCTCATCAACCGCCATCACTTGCGCGCCAAACTTCTCCCCCTCACTCCCGTCCCTCGACAACACCCCCTCATACTCCCCTTGCACGCGATACACCACGCCCGCCTCTTCAGCGTCGAGATACACCGGGCTCAGGCGACAGCCCCCTCCGCAACCGAGCCACAACAGCATCGCCGCGCTGACGACACCCGCCCGCAACCATCTCAACTCTGTCCATTCATTCCACCCATGCAATCGCATCACACCCACTCTCGGCAATCCATCCTCATCCTGCAACCGCACGAACTCCCTTCCCCCCCGGCAGGGCCCGCACCTTATCCGGAAGTGTGACGTCTTCACGGGCTGCTCCTGGCGTTGAGGCGCCAGCCCGAGGGTATCTCGAAAAGGCGGCGCAGGCGGGTTCCGATACTCTCCGGGCCGCTCCAGCCGTCCTGCTTTCGATCCCGGAACATCATCCGATCGCACCTCTCCCGCCGCCTCATCTTTTACCCCTGATCTTTTACCTTTGCCCCCGCCCGGCCCTGGCGTCAGAGGGGCTGGTAAAAGATGGGACGAGGGGGAAAGGAATGCGGGGGAGAGTCTGACAGTGCGTTCGTGGTTCCCGCCCGGATGGTTTCACGGCGCCACCTTGTCCGGTTCCGCGCCCGTCTCCTGTCCCTGCAGAAACGTGCGCTCCCGATAGTTCCGGGCGATGAAGACAAACGCAATCGCGGTGGCGAGCATCAACCCGGCGTACAGAAGATAATACTCCAGGTCCTCGATCCGCGGCCGGCCATCCTCCCCTTCGATGAAGAAGTTGATCCCCGCCGTCAGCAGGTTGCCCGCGGAAATGGTGAGAAGGTAGAACGACATGATCAGGGACTTCATCGTTCGCGGCGACTGGGTGTAGGTGAACTCGAGCCCGGTCTGGTAGATCATCACCTCGGCCGCCGTCAGAAAACAGTAGGCCAGTATCTGCCACGCGATCGTCGGCGTCTCCCCCGCGTCAATCAGCGTCTGCGCGTGCGCGATGATCAGAAACGACGGCACCGTGATGAACATGCCCATCCCCATCCTCCGCATCGCCGTCAACGGCCACCGCCGGTGAATCGCCGGATAAACCACGTAGGTGAACAGCGGAATGTAGATGAGCACCAGGATTGGATTCACCGCCTGGATCTGGGCCGCCTTCCACTCCGTCCCCAGAAAGTTCAGGTCCATGTGCTGCGCCTGCAACACCCAGGCCGAGCCGGTCTGGTCATACAACGACCAGAACACCGCGATCGCCAGGTACACCGGCAGCAATCTCAGCAACGCCCCGCGTCCCACCCGGCCGAATGACTCCTTTAAAAACTCCCTTCCCCCCGGCGGCACATGCACAAACTTCCACCGCCCCAGCCAGAACACCCACGTCGCCAGCAACATCAAAAATCCCGGCACCCCGAACGCCACGCTCGGCCCCGCCGCCTCCAGCAGCCACGGCGTCAACAACGTCGAGAAAAACGCCCCCACGTTGATCGAAAAATAAAACCACGCGAACACACGGCCCAGCAATGGACGGTTCAACTCCCCGAACTGATCCCCCACGTGCGCCGACACACACGGCTTGATCCCGCCCGACCCGATCGCGATCAACGTCAACCCCACCGCCAGCCCCACCCGCGTCTCATCGACCGCCAGCGCCAGGTGGCCCAGGCAATACACGATCGACAGGCTCATGATCGTGCGATACTTGCCCAGCAACGCGTCCGACAAAATCGCCCCCAACACCGGAAACGCGTACGCCGATGCCATGAACAGGTGATACCATCCCTTCGCCGTCTCCTCCGTCATGGGCGACAACTCCCCGTCCCGCCCCATCAGATACTGCGTCATGAAGACGATCAGAATTGTCCGCATTCCATAATAACTGAACCGTTCCGCCGCCTCGTTGCCGATGATGTAGGGAACGCCCGAAGGCATCTCCTTCGAGGGAACCGGGGCGCTGAGGTATCTGGCCATGCGATGAACCCGAAGGCGCGCCGGATGAATTCCGATGGCGGCGCCCCCGCTTTGAAACAGACCCTCCCGGAACAATCAAGCAAAACACCCCGAGCGGAGCACGGGCTTTCACCTTCGCCAAAGCTCTGTTGGACAAGTCGGCGGGCAGGCCGGTCCTCTCCTTCGAGGGAGACAGAGAATCGTCGGCCGTCCTTTGGCGGATCGGCCGGTGCTGGAATTTGAACTCTTCTCGCTACGAATCACGCAGCAGCGCCGATTGCCAGGAAAACTCCCAAACCCTTAAACCGCGCGGATCACTCTTCCCTCTCCTCGGGGGAGAGGGCCAGGGTGCACTGCCGTTGAGTTAAGCAGATCGCCAGCTCTTGCTCATACTCTTACTCGTGCTCTTACTCCCTGCCCTAAAGTCCTCATGTCTTAGGGATTATGAGTGAGAGTAAGAGTATGAGCGGCCGGTTGCTCTCCCGTCGTCCCTAATTCAACACCAGTGGGGCCAGGGTGAGGGCGAGTTAGAACTCCGTCGCACGAACTCCGAAAGTATTCGGCAGCGCATTCGACCCAACGCTACACTCGCCGCGTTCTGCTCCGGAATGAACCTGCTCCGAACACCGCGCGGACGAATGATCCTGTTCGCCTGGCTCTACGCCAGCGAGGGGGCGCCCATCGGCTTCATCTGGTGGGCTCTTCCCGTCCTCCTCCGCGACGCCGGCCTTGAAACTCCCGCCATCACAAGCCTCACCGCCCTGCTTGTTCTCCCCTGGATCGGAAAATTCCTCTGGGCCCCCCTCGTGGACACCCTCCGCACGGCGCGCATCGGATTCCGCCAGTGGATTCTCGGCGCGCAAACCCTGATGGGCGTGGCGCTTCTTCCCCTCCTCTGGATCGACCCCGCCGACCACCTGCGCTGGTGGATGCTGTTCCTCCTGTTGCACGGATTCGCGGCGGCCACCCAGGACGTGGCCATTGACGCGCTCGCCATCAACTCGGTGCCCCCCTCCGAACGCGGAAGCGTCAACGGCGCCATGCTCGCCGGCAAGCTCATCGGCCGCAGCCTTTTTGGCGGCGGCTCGCTCTTGGTCGCCGGCGCGTTCGGCCTGCCGGGCTTGTTCCTCTGCGTGATCGCCTTCGTCTGGCTGTGCATGACCGCCATGCTGTTCATCCGCGAACCGGCCATGACGCCCCCTCATGACGGAGCCTTTGCCGAATTCAGACGACACCTTGTCCTCGCATTCCGACAGCGCGCCACGTGGCTGGGTATCGCCTTCGCCCTGACCTCCGCGGCCGGCTTCGAAGCCGCCGGCGCCCTCGCCGGCCCCTACTTCATCGACCGGAGCATCCCCCTCGAAACCATCGGACGATTCTTCGGACTTGTTGTCGTGGTGGCCACGGTCGGCGGCGGCCTGCTGGGCGGAAAACTCTCCGACCGCTTCGGACGCGTCCCGTCGGTGGCCGCCTTTCTCGTCGGCTTTGTCCTGGTGATCACCACGGCGGGCCTGATGGACCAGAGAATGTTTGCAACGGAACCGTCCACCACCGCGATCCTCACCCTGTTCGGACTCATGTATTTCTTCTACGGACTCTTCATCGCGGCGTCGTACGCGTTGTTCATGGACCTCACGAATCCGCGCATAGGCGGCACCCAGTTCAGCACCTTCATGGCCGCGACTAACGGCTGTGAGTCCTGGTCAGCCGCCGTGGGCGGAAGAATCGTCGGCGAAGCCGGCCGCTACGGCATGGCCTTTATCATCCTGAGCCTTGTCTCGCTGCTCAGTCTGCCGATCCTCCTCGCCATCGCGCGGGTCCGGGCGCGCCGCGTCAATGCGGATTGATCCTCACACCTCCCATTCATGCACCGGCTGTCCGCCGCGTTGAAGATCCCGGTAACGCCGGGTCAACGTCAGCATGTCGGCGCCCCGGCTCCGCTTGAACTCCCGCTGCCACGTCGCGCCGTTCCGACCCGACTTCACCCGCTCCCGGATGATCCCCAGGTAATGCCGGCGGTCCGTCTCATCGATTCCCAATCCCTCCAATCCCCGGCCGGCCAGCGGCAGCACTTCCTCCAGCAACAGATCCCGCATCCCGCACGCGCGTCCCCCCAGCCACACCGCCGCCGCCCGGAGCCCGTGTCGCGCCGCCGAGTAAAAATTCCCGCGGGCCTGGGCAAAGGCCAGCGCTTCCGCCACCCGGATGTCCCCACCGCCGAACCACTCCATCAATCCAAAGAACAACGCGGCATTGGCAATCGTGTCCGCTATTCCGGGACCGGCCGGCACCACCCGGTGCTCGACGCGCAGGTGCGGCCCGCCCCCTGGCCCGAACCCCACCAGGGGACGGTTCCACCGCCAGATCGTCCCGTTGTGAAGGCGCAGATGCGGAAGGCGTCCGGAGGGTTGATCGCTCAGGATCGGGAGCAGCACGTCGAACGCGTGGACGTTCTCCTCAAAACACTCGATCAACGACCCCTTCACGTACCGACTGCCGAACGTCACACGGTTGGAATGCGACGTCGCCAATCGCGACACCGCCACCGCCTGTTCGAACAACGGGATGCGCGTCTCGTCCCACAAATCCCGTCCGAACAGGAATGGCGAGTTCGCGCAGGCCGCCACCATCGGCGCCGAGATCAGGAGCGCGGCATTGTAGCGATTCGCCGCCTGGCTGGCCGGCACCTGCTCGTGAATCTGAAACGACGTCGCCGCCGCCTCCAGCATCACATCCTGGTGCTCCGTTCGCAGGTGTTCCCGCCCCAGAATATCCAGCGTGATCGGCCGGTGCCGGCGCAATCGAAACACCTCCCGGTTCAACAGGCGGTAACGCTCCCGCGAGGACATCCGGTCAATCGTCAGATCGCCGTCCTCCAACGACGGCAGGATGCCCGTCATCAACAACTCAACGTCCAGCCCCGCGGCGCAGGCCTGGCACCGCTCCCAGGTCGCGCGCAACGCCGCCTCCATCCGGCTGAGAGCGCGCCCCTTCAGTTCCAGCGGCGGGGTGTTCAACTCGACGTTGAATCGCGACAATTCCGGAACGACCAGCGGATCCCCGATCCCGGCCAGAAACCGGTCGTTGACCGCGGCGGGACGGCCGCCGGCATCGATCAGCACCGCCTCCACCTCGAAGCCGCCAACCGGCGGGGCTTCGCTGAACCGCGCGGACTTGAACCACCCCTCGAGGAGGTTCAGTTCCCTTTGCAGACGATCCCGAAACTCCGTGAATCGTTCCGCGTCAAATCCGCTCGCGATGATTTCTTCACCCATGACGCCTCCAAACCCATCCGCCCGATCTCGCGCGGTGTCCAGTCCGCCTTTTCCCGCTTTTCCCCGCCGCCGGCATGTCTTACCTTCCGCGCATGTCTTTGCTGCCTTTCAAAAGCCTGCCCCGTTACCGTCCGCGCCGCTTCGTGCCGGAGAACATCGATCTCGGCGACTGGAAACAAATCGAGCCCCTGTTCGACGAACTCGAGAAGCGCGCCTCCGCCTGTCAGTCGGCGGAGGACCTCGAACAATGGCTGCTCGACGACGGCGAGCTGAGCGCCGCACTCGACGAGGAATCGAGCCGCCGCTATATCGCTATGACCTGTCACACGCATGATGCCGGGGCGGAAAAGGCTTATCTGCATTTTGTCGAGGAGATCGAGCCCCGCCTCAAACCGCGCCAGTTCAAACTCTCGCAATGCTACCTGGACCATCCCCTCCGCCAACAACTGCCCAAACGCCGCTATGAAGTCTTCGACCGGAACACGGCGCTGCATGTCGAGCTTTACCGGCCCGACAATGTTCCGCTGGAAACGGAGGAATCGCGGCTGGGCCAGCAATACCAGAAGCTCAGCGGATCCTTGACGGTCCAGTTTCGCGGCGGGGAAAAAACCCTCGTCCAGATGGGCCGTTATCTGGAGGAAACTGATCGCGCCACCCGGCGGGAAGCCTGGGAAAAAATGGCCGCCCGCCGGTTGCTCGAGGCGGACCGATTCGACGGTTTCTTCGATCAATTGTTGAAACTGCGCGAGCAGATCGCCGCCAACTCGGGATTCCCGGACTACCTCCATTTCGCCTTCCGCGCCCGCGCCCGGTTCGATTACACCCCGGAGGATTGCCGCCAGTTCCACGAGGCCATCGAACAGGAGATCATGCCGCTGGTCCGCGACCTCCACGAGCAACGCCGCAAGCTGCTCGCCCTCGACCGGCTCCGTCCCTGGGACCTCGCCGTCGATCCTCAAAACCGTCAGCCCCTGCGCCCCTTCGAGCAGGTGGACCAACTCGTGACCGGTTCCCAGGAAATCTTCAACCGCCTGGATCCCGACCTCGCCCGCGGCTTCAACACCCTGCGTGAATTGCGGCTCCTCGACCTCGACAATCGCAAAGGCAAGGCGCCGGGCGGGTATCAGTCCACCCTCTCCGAATCCCGCCTGCCCTTTATCTTCATGAACGCCGTCGGCCAGCAGCGCGATCTGGAAACCATGCTCCACGAAGCCGGTCACGCCTTCCACGCGCTGGCGACCCAATCCGAGGACCTCCACGCCTATCGCGGCGGCCCCATCGAATTCTGCGAGGTCGCCTCCATGAGCATGGAACTCCTGGGCAATGAGTTCATCGAGACGTTTTACCCGGCGCCCGAGGCCGTCCGCGCCCGGCGCGATCATCTCGAGGGCATCATCAAGATCTTCCCCTGGATCGCCACCGTCGATGCCTTCCAGCACTGGATCTACACCCACCCCGGGCATTCCCGGGCGGATCGCGAACAGGCCTGGCTCGATCTCATGGATCGCTTCGGCGGAGACATCGACTGGACCGGCCACGAGCGCACCCGCGCCACCCTCTGGCACCGTCAACTCCACATCTTTCTCCATCCGTTCTACTACATCGAATACGGCATCGCCCAACTCGGCGCCCTCCAGGTCTGGGCCAACTCGAGAAAGGATCGCGCCGCCGCCCTCCGCCGCTACAAGGACGCCCTGGCCCTCGGAGGCTCGCGTCCATTGCCAGAATTGTTCGAGGCCGCCGGCTGCCGCCTCGATTTCAGCCGCGAAAGCGTCCGCCCCCTGGTCGCCATGCTCCGGGAGGAAATGCAGCGCCTGGACAACAAGGAATCCGAAACCGCCCCCACACTCGCCACCTGATCTCAAGATCAGAATCTCACCGCTTCCCCATCCTCCATCCGCCCTTTGCCCTTTGCCATCTCCCCCTCTCCCCATCCGCGCCCATCCGCGGTGACCCATCCCCGGCACTCTGCTATCTCAGCAAGTACGTTCTCAACTTCCCCAGCGCCTGCCCCCGATGACTCAACCGGTTCTTCACCGATTCCCCCAACGCCGCAAACGACTGTTCGTGCCCTTGCGGAATGAACAGCGGATCATATCCGAATCCTCCCCGGCCCGTCGCGTGTTCCGCGATGTGTCCCTCGCACACCCCTTCAAACGTCAAGGTCTGACGAGCCAGACTGTCGCCAACCCCGAGCGTGGTCCGCTGCATGGAACCCACCGCGACAGGCGCCAGAGCCAGCACACACCGGAACCGCGCCATCCGGTCCGCCGGCGAAACATCCGACAGCAACCGCAGCAGTTTCGCATTGTTGGCCGCGTCGGGTGAATTGACGCCGCTCCCGACGTCCATCGCCGCAAACCGCGCCGAATGAACCCCGGGCGCGCCCTCCAACGCGTCCACCTCCAGTCCGGAATCGTCCGCCAGCACAAGGAACCGCCCCTTCATCTGATCCGCGCGATCCACCCCGCCTTCCAGATGCGGGGGCGAACCCGCCACCCACTCCGCCAGTTCCACCGCCTTCTTCCTCGCGTTTCCTTCAAACGTCGGCGCGTCCTCCACCACCGGCGGCACCCCCCGAAATTCATTCAACGTCAGGAAATGAAAATCCTTCCCGAGAATCTCCTGGATTTCACGCGCCTTGTGGGCGTTGCGCGTCGCCAGAATCAGCGTCGTCATGCCGGCACCCTCCCATACCCCCTCGCTAAAAGGAATGCGGAAGCATCCTCATCAGTGAAACCAGGATCAGAAACTCGGGGTCGCGGTCGCTATCGGTATCGGTATCGGAATTGAAGGAAAAGGAATCGATTTCGATCCCGATTTCGATTTCGATCCCGACACACACTCCCCCATCCGCGCCCATCCGCCATCCGCGGTCACCCATCCCCATCCGTGGTTTTCTTCATCCACCCAGCATGGTTACACTTCAAGGCAGCCGCATCCCAAACACCGCGAAGATCACGTGCGCGGTGTAATCGTTCACCCCCCCGGTTCCCACATCATCATAATCGAACCAGCCATACTCCAATCGGGTCGAGGTATTCTCCGAAATCCGCCACGTCGTCCCCACCCGCATGCCGTGCAGTTCATATCGAACCCCCAATGGCAGCCCGGCAACCGTGTTCCGCTGGCGATAATCCGCCCTCGAAAACGAATACCACGCGTGCAAATCCACCTTCTCGCTCAACAGCCAGGTTCCGCCCGACAGCACCCCCGCCACTTCACCCCGATACGGCGCCACCGCCGCGCTCCCATTCGCCGCCGCCTCCGTCCGGGTCTCCTCGTAGGTGAACGTCGAGGACAGATACAATCGGCTCCAGGGCGTGAAGGTCGCGTTCAGACTGTAACGATGCGCGTCATGATTCGCGGCCCGTATTCCTCCGCCAGGCGAAGCGACCGCCGGCGGCACGGGAGCCGGATTCATCGCCGCATCCGTCGCCGTCCGATAATCCGTCGCCCGCAACTGGTATTTCAACGTCGTCTTGAGCCACGTCGCCGGACGCGCCACCAGCCTCGCCTCCAGTTCGTCCGTCTCAATCCTCCGCGCGCGGATGAATCCCGGATACCCGTTCCCCGCCGCCCCGCCCGCCAGTAGATCTGTCGGATGATCGTAATCGCTCACCCGATCCCGCCGCTGCACATGCGCGTTCAACGACACCCGCCGCCACGGCGACACGCTGAATCCCACCCGATACTTCTCCAACCGGCTCGAACCGTCCGTGTCCCGCTCAAACGCCGATCCCCCGCCCTCCGTCCCCTCTTCGAACTGTCCCACTGATTCCTGCTGAAACCGGCCCTCCGCGTACAACACCGTGGCCGGTATCCCGGCGTATCGCAGTTCGACGTTTTCCTCCAGCGACACCTTGTCCAGGTCCGACTCAAAGGCAGCCGGCGTGCCCGTCTCGAGGTCCACCCGGCTCAATCCCTCCTGTCGCAACCATTCATTCTGAACACCGGCCGACAGACTCACGTCCCGCCACGGCCCCGCCATCGTGTTCAGGTTGAACACCACCGCCTCGCGCTCCAGCCGGATGTGATCCGACACATCCCCCTGGAACACCCCTCCCCCCGTCAGGAACGTCGCGCCCCCAAAGTCACCCTCGCCGTCGTGTCGCGTATAAAGTTGCCCCGCCGACACCATCCACCCGTCGCGAATCCGCTTCTCCACCCGCAACGCGTTCGCCCCCTCCACGTGTTCGTATTGTTCCCGATATTCGGTCGTGCTGAATGGATTCCCTGCGCCCGCCGACCAGTTCGAAAATTCGCGCCGCGTCCTTTGATCGTGAAACTCGACCACCGCGTTGTCTTCAATCCGCCAACTCCCGGTCTCATGCACAAAGTCAAACGTCACGCGGTGCGTCTCCTCGTTGATGTCCTTGAACGCCGGCGCGATCGACCGGTTCACACCCGCGCTGTTCACGCCTCCCCGTTGCAATGTCGATTTCGTCCCTGACCGGTAAAGAAACTCATACCCGAGCACCATTCGCGGCGCCTGCGGCCGGTGAATTCCGATTTCCATCCAGAGCCGGCCGACGTCCAGATGAAGGTTCCGGTCCAGATGCAAAAACGGCCCGTCTCCAAACGGCTCGTAATACCCTCCGCTGTCATCGTAATACTCCCGATGCTGCTCCATCCCCACGCGCAGAAATCCGCGGCCCGGACGTTCCAGCGTCATGGCCACCCGATACTCCTCGTCCGGCACCATCAACCGCCCCTCCAACACCAACCGCCTCCCGTCCGGCATCGTCTCCTCGATCGCGAATCGTTCCAATCCCGCCCCCCAACCCTCGCCATATCCCCAGTGCTCCCGGAATCGCCCCTCATCCCCGTCCAGATGAACGTACCGGATCGCCGGCGAAACTTCCCAAACCGGTCCGCCCGACTCCGGTTCCGGCCATTCCGCCCCCTGATCGATCCATGCGCGCAGCAACCCGATCTCATGCTCTGGCAACGGTTCGCCCTTGCCCGGCGGCGGCATCTCCATCAAATCGACCAGCCCCGCGACATAATGGATCAACGGACTCGCGGCACTGTCCCCCGGCACAATCGCCACCCCGTAGTCACCGCCCTTCAACGCGCTCTCCCGCGTGCGCAGACTGAACCCGCTCTTCGGTCGGTCCCCTCCATGACACTGATGACAGACCCGCTCGAAGATCGGTCGCACATGCTCCTCAAACTCAATTTGTACATCCGCCGGTGGAGGCAACCGGCTGACATCCACCTCCTCCGCCGCTTTCACCCACCCCATTCCACACGCCGTCATCACAATCCATCCAACCACTAATCCCAAGCCCCGGCGAAGCCCTCCCTTCCTCCCCTCTCCCCGCTTCAAGAGCCCGGGCACGGAACTTCCGCAAAATCTTCGCGCGCCACTCCCCCAGGGCCGGAGCGCGGACAGCTTGTCCGCGCGATCACGCTTCCACGCCCCACGCGGACAAGCTGTCCGCGGTCCGAATGCGGGCCTGCCCGGAGGGATCGAGGCCGTGACGAGAGTCCCGCTCATCATCAAGTAGGATTCGTTTTCAAAATTCATGCTCCCCTCTGTCTTCCCTCTCACCGCGCCATCATCCAATTCGCCCGCATCGGCGTCGGGAGAGCGACCGAGGGTGAGGGGAATGGTTCGCTCTTATGATTCAAGGAATGTGGCAATGGCCAGGCACCTGTTTTAATACCGGAATCGGGGTTGAACGTTGGACCCATGAACCGCCGGATGACAGCCGGCGGACCAGCACCCGCCCTGTTGCAGCAACTGCGTATGGCGCTGTTTACCGATGAACACCTCCCCGGTTCCCGGATCATGCACCTGAGCGTGGCACTTCAAACAAAGATTGTTGTCCCGCTCCACCAGCAGCTTGTCGTTTATCGACCCATGAGGCTGATGACACACCGTGCATCCCTCCCGCAATGCCTCGTGCTCGAATACGAACGGACGCGCCTGATCCCGGTGACACTGCGCGCAGGATTCGTTCAACCGCGCCATCGCCAGACCTCCCGCCGGCTTCATCATGCCGCTCCCGTGCGGGTCGTGACACTCCACACAACTCATCCGCCCCTCGATCACCGGATGATGCCGCGGCAGCCGGAACTGCGCGTGAACGTCCAGATGACATTGAAAACAGGTCGCCGGTTCGCTCCGCGGATTCACAATGAACAATCCCCGGCCTCCGCCCGACGCCACATGCCGGCTCGCCGGTCCGTGGCAGGATTCGCACCCAATCGTGTCCTCCATGCCTTCCATCGGATGCGATACCCGCGCGTGCGGATTTCCGTGAAACTCCCGCGTGATGGGCGCATGACAGTCCAGGCACACCCTGTCACCAACAAAGGTCGCCCCCTCCACCCCCGGCGGGGCCAACACGGTGCGATTCACGGTCGAACAGGAACTGGCAATCAGAAGAATGGCGCCCGCCACGAACGGTGCCATCGCAGTCCACCACCAAATCCAACCGCCACAATCATTTGCGGGCCGCACCCGCCCATTCTGTAGAAGCCGCTCCGTCGCTTCAAGCCGCGCGCCCTGCGTACTCGCCCGTAGGGGGGGAGGGGCGCGATTCAGTGCTGGAGCGCGGCTGTGTCGAAGACCAGCCGCAGCGGGCCGCCAGCTTTTCAGGTGTACGGAGTTGCTGCGGCTTGTCCTGCGGACACCGCGCTCCGTGAAATATCCGGCCTGACGCGGGCGCCATCCTGAAACGAAACCCGGCAAGCACGGTTCTCCAAACTTTGTTACCTTTGTAACAAAGTTTGGAGAACCGCTTGCCCACAATGAATCACACCCCGTCGGTTTCCTTCTTTGCTTGTCTCGATCCTTGTTTTCCGCACAATCCCCGCATGTTGCCGGGCCGGCTTGTCGCACTGACCTTGATCCTGCTCTTGGGAATGTACGGGTGCAGCCGTTCTCCCGGGCCGCTGACCACCATCCTGCCCCAGACCTCGCCCCCGGGACAGCGGGTGGGCGACGTGGAGCTTTCCCGCCGGCTGGCCATTTCCCCGTTGGTGCTGCCGGAGGAGTTGATGCCCGCGACCAACCACTGGATTCCGCTGGACGCCTGGGCCGAAACCAATGGCTTCGGACGACCCCAATTGCTTCCCGGACCGGAACTCACCTATCGGATCCAGCGCGGAGAGGAGCGGGTCCGGGTCACGATCGGCAGCCGCGTGGCTTCCTGGAACGGAATCGAACACTGGCTGGGCTACGCGCCGCAACTCATGGACAACAGGCCGGCCATCAATGCCCTGGATATCCGCGGCAATCTCGACCCGCTCGCGCGGCCTTTGGAAGCCTTCGATCGCGATCTGGTGATCGTGCTCGATCCCGGACACGGCGGAAGCGACACGGGCACGCGCAACATCCTCAACAACCGTTTCGAAAAGGAATACGCGCTCGACTGGGCAATCCGCCTGGCCCGGCTGCTTCGGGAGGACGGACACACGGTTCACCTGACCCGGACCAATGACATCGAGGTTTCATTGACCAATCGCGTCGCATTCGCGGATGCCCGGGAGGCCGACCTTTTCCTCAGCCTTCATTTCAATTCGGCGTTTCCGAGCCAGACGCAATCGGGACTGGAAACCTACTGCCTGACCCCGCCGGGAATGGCTTCCCATTTGACGCGGGGCTATGAGGACGATCCAGGGCGGGTGTTTCCCAACAACGCGTTCGACGAGATGAATGTCCGCTATGCCGCGGTGATCCACCGCCGTCTCATCGAGGTCACCCAAGCCGCCGACCGGGGCGTGCGACGGGCGCGGTTCATGGCCGTGCTGCGCGGCCAGAATCGACCCGCCGTTTTGATCGAGGGCGGGTTCCTGTCCAATCCCGCCGAATCCCGGCTCATTCAGACGGAAGCCTATCGCGAAAAACTCGCCCGGGCCGTTGCCGCCTCCGTTCAAAGCTTCGCCCGCGGACCCGCGTCCGAACCTGAGGACCGCGCCCAATCCGGTCCGGTTGAAACGCCCGCCTCCACGGCCGGAGCCGCTCCCCTCACCCGGACTGGAACCTCCCCCTTCGAGTTTTAATGGCCGGAGCATCCCGATCAGCTCCCTCGCGACCCATGAGTGACAAACCGATGGCTCTGGTCACGGGGGGCGCGGGCTTCATTGGCTCGCACCTCGTGGAGCGGCTGCTCGCGGATGGCGAGGCAGTCACCGTCATTGACGACTGCTCGACGGGAAACCTCCGAAACCTGGAACCCGTGGCCCGGCACCCCGATCTCAGGGTGCTGCAATCAACCGTCTCGGATTGCAAGGAACTCCGCCGCGAGACATCGAAAGCGGCGTCGATCTACCACCTGGCGGCGGCCGTCGGTGTCGAGATGGTGGTGAAATCACCGGTCCGGACCATCCGGACCAACCTGCACGAAACGGAGGTCCTGCTGGAGGCGGCGGCGGAATCCGCAACGCCGGTCCTGCTGGCGTCCACGTCGGAGGTCTATGGCAAGAGCGCCAAACCGGTGTTCTCCGAGGAGGACGATCTGCTGATTGGACCGTCCCATCTGGGTCGCTGGAGTTACGCGTGTTCGAAGTTGATGGATGAATTTCTGGCCATGGCCTACGCGCGGGAAAAGGCGCTCCCGGTCACTGTGGCGCGCCTGTTCAACACGGTGGGCCCCCGCCAGACCGGGCGCTACGGAATGGTTCTGCCCCGGTTCATTGAATCCGCCCGGCGCAACGAACCCGTCCGGGTGTTCGGCAATGGGACCCAGAGTCGTTGCTTCTGTCACGTCAAGGATACGGTCGAGGCCCTGGTCCGCCTGCAACGGAATCCCGCCGCCCGCGGCGAAGTCTTCAATGTGGGCAACAGCGAGGAGGTCACAATCCTGGAACTGGCGGAGCGGGTGATCCACCTTCTGCGTTCAAGATCGAAGATCGAATTCGTACCCTACGACCAGGCCTACGCTCCGGGGTTTGAGGACATGCTGCGCCGAAAGCCCCGGCTGGAGAAGTTGAAGAAAGTGACGGGGTTCGTGCCCGGGACGCCGCTCGAAGTGATCATCCGGGACACGGCCGGCTTGTAACTCTCCAAAGCCTTGGGGTCAGGTCTCAACATTCAACATTTGAATTTCGATAGTTCATCGAAAGCTTGAAATATTGAATATTGAGACCTGACCCCAAAGTGCGCTGAATCCAGCGGATTGCCCCCCATCACCGCGGCTGCACCCGCCCCAGCCCGAACTGATCCCCTGCCCGCACCGGTTCCTCCCCCTCAAAGTGGATTTCCACCATCTTCTCGCTCATCACCATCCGCCCCTCCTCGTCCGTCAGTTGCGCCACCACCCTCCGGCTCTTCACATCGATGATGTCCCCCGTCGAGGGATACGCCAGTTTTCCGTCCAGGCTGAATGTGATCCAGCCCGGCTCATCCCTCACCTCAATGCTGGCGGCCTGTTTCGGCGGCATCACCGTCGCGTCGAACACGTGCATCCGCCGGTTCGTCGCGTCGCATACCCATAACTCCCGCTCGTCCGGCGTCAGCCCGATTCCGTGACTCGGACACCCATGCCGCTTCACCGGGCCCTTCTCAAATCCCTCCACCTCGACCCGGTGCAGCCGCTTTCCCGTTTTCAAATCGCCGACCTCAAACCCCAGCAACTCGTTCACATTCACAAAACAGAGCGTCCGGGTCCCGTTCACCGTGAATGGCCGGATATTGTTGCCGAACGGCCCCACCGTCCGCACCGCCTCGTGTTGCCGCGCGTCCGCCACCGTCAACAAGGGCGAGCGCAATCCCGCCAGGTACGCCTCCCGTCCGTCCAGCGCGACCACCGTGTTGTGCGCGCCCGAGTCCGGCACGATCCTCGCCAGCACCTCCCCGCTCAACGCGTCCACCACGTGCCAGTGCGCCTTCTCAAACGACGGCAGATAAATCACCCGGCCATCCGGTGTCATCGACATCCGATCACATCCGCCCCCGTACGCCTTCTCCCAGAGAATCTCATCCGTCCGCAGGTCAAAACAGATCAACGACCGGATCGTGCTGACATACAGCCGCTTCGTTTGCGCGTTCGCGCACACGCCCTTCACGTTGATCGGCTCTCCCTGCTCGTTCAATCCGGCCGACGGAATCCGCCGCACAAAGCGATGACCATCATCGATATCGTACACCAGCACCCCATGCCCGCCGTATTCGAGGTAATTGCGGATGCCCGGCTGCGCGACATACAGGTACCGGCGAATCGACTCCGCATCGGCGGCCGCGAACAGTTCGAAGAAGGCGGCGGATGCAAGGCACAAAAAGACCGCGAGCATGAGCGCGCGGTGGAAGCGTCGGGGATTCATCATGGATGCTTTCATGACCGGGGTTGGATGCGGCGCCACCCTACTCATGGGACGGTCGCGTTGAAAGACGGGAGTTTGCCATTCGAACCTTGGCCTGACTGAACGCCGCGCCCAGGACCGCGCTCACAACAGAGTCTTCGGCCGCTGGATCAATTCGATCTCGTAACCCTCGGGCGCGTCAATGAACGCGAATCCGCTCTGGCCGTCCTCCTTCATGGTCGGGCCGTCCGAGTATTTCAGGCCGTGCTTCTCCAGGTGCCTTCCGAACTCCTCCAGACTGTCCACCTCGAACGCGAGATGCGTGAGATCGGGCTGCACCTGCACCGGTCCACTGTCGGGAAAATGACAGAGCTCGATCAACTCCTCGCTCCCGGCCGCCTTCAGAAAAGCCAGTTCCGAACCGCGAGGCGATTTGTGACGTTTGACCTCCTCGAGTCCCAGGATCTCCTTGTAGAACTTCACCGATCGCTCGAGGTCGTTCAGTCGATAGCGCGTGTGCAGAAGTTTTCGGGCCTTGCTCATGCCCCCACCATACGCCGCCCGTCCCGCATTGCAACGCAGTCATGCTTCACGGAAATCGGCTTGCCCGTCGAAGGCGTTCTGTTAATCAGATGTCCGTGTTTTCTAAACCCGGTCGACTTCCGCTCCTGCTTGCCGGCCTGCTTTTCATTGAATCGCCCGCGCCCGCCCAGATCGACCCGGAAAAGCGGCAACTGTTTCAATTGGGATACAATCAGCCGTTGCAGGGCAAGGGCCCACTTTCCGGCTACGCCTTTTACTACCGCAACGAACCGGGCTTCCTGCGCACCAACCTCACCCTGCGGCTCGCCATTGCGCCGGTGTACCTGGATTCGGAACTGGGCATCGCCAACGCCCTGAGCCCTCGAACCGACCTCGGCATCGGCCTGGCCGGAGGCGGATTTGCCGACAGCTACTCCGAAGTGCGGCGCGGAAAATACTGGAAGGAGGAATCCTTCACCGGTCATGGGGCCGACGCCTCGGTCAGCCTGTATCATCGCTTCAATCCCGGCTCCGTCATCCCCCTCAACGCCGTGCTGCGCGGGAGCGTGCACCACTCCGTGTTCGAACGCGACAGCGACACCGCGGACGCGTTTCTCATCCCCGATGACCTGACCAGTTTCAAGGTGCGCGCGGGGTTGCGCCTCGGTGGGCGCGAACCCCTCATGCTCCCCGCCCTCGGCCTGGAATTGTCCGCCTGGTACGAGGGCCAGTTCCGCACTGATCCCGATACCTACGGCTTCAATGACAACCGAAGCATCCAAGCCGATTCCCATCTTTTCTGGGCACGCGCCCTCTTCATCTACACCCTCCCGGAGATGCGCCACAACCTGGCCTTCAATCTCACCGCCGGCACCAGCCTCAGCCCCGACCGCTTCAGCGCCTACCGCATCGGCGGCGTGCTGCCCCTCGCGTCCGAATTCCCCCTCAACCTGCCCGGCTATTATTTCCAGGAATTGAGCGCCGACCAGTTCGTGCTCTTCGGCCTGCAATACACCCTTCCCCTCGACGCCGCCAACCGCTGGAACCTCATCGCCGTCGCCAACACCGCCACCATCGATTACCTGCCCGGCACCGAACAATCCGGCCACTGGCATACCGGCGTCGGCGGCGGCCTCGCCTACCGTTCGCCCGAACGCGCCTGGCAGATCATCCTGAGTTATTCCTATGGCATCGACGCCATCCGTCGCCACGGACGCGGCGCGCACAGCATTGGTTTCCTGCTTCAATACGATCTTGAAGCCGACCTCCGCGAAGAACGCCCGTTCTTCGAAAACTGGGAATGGATCAAACCGGGCAACTGGCGCGGCTTCGATCAACTCCTCGGGAGGTGACCTCATCCGCCTGAGTCTGCTCTTTGCACGGATTGTCTTGCGCTAAACGCATCGTTCAGGAGGAGTTGGACGCGGCGGAGGAACTTGGTTCATATCTGCAATGCGGGGAATACCGTCGGCCATCTTTTACCTCCCATCTTTTAC
>DATKEE010000102.1:0-5600 GCA_035544555.1 Candidatus Methylomirabilota bacterium | reverse complement strand
CTGGTCTCCGCACGAGCAGACGGGCGAGATGCGCGCGCATGACCCAACCTCCGCTCATCTCGCGGGCCGGGCGGTTGAAGTCCTCCTGGCGAAAGGCGAGCCCGGTAAGCACCTGCTTGGCGCGCGCCTCGACGAGATGCGCGTCGGCTTCGAGGTCCGGATGTGAAGGGTGCCCGGAATCCGGCTGGGAGGAGGATGAACTCATGCCTCCCGCTGCCGGGAGGGGTCGGGTGTCGGTCACCACCTCCAGAACCGTTTCGTTTCCGACGGGCGCGCTTTCCTGGGGCAGGTGGCCCAGGACGGCATTGCGTTCCAGAATGAGGGTTCCCTCGTCGGAGATTTCCGTTCCGAGGATGATGGAGAACAGAGTGGTTTTGCCGGCGCCATTGGGGCCGACGAGTCCGAGACGATCCTTGCGGTTGATCTGGAGGGTGACGTCCTGGAACAGGGTGCGGCCCGCATAGGCCTTGGTGATTCCGCTCAATGTCAGCATAACGAAACGGGCAGTGTGGGGGTCGGGACGGGGGGGCGGCAAGTCCAGCGTGGGACTGGATGGGCGATCTCGAACGGGGCCGCGGCTTGAATGGCTTTGCAATTTGAATGGTCGTGCCGCAATCTCGGCGCATGGTACGGCCGCTTGCGTTGATTCAGTATGAAAAGGTTCTGCCCGGCGGGCAACTGGTGAACCGGATGCAGGATCTGGGTTACCGGGTGCAGACGGTTTCCGATGCGAGCCAGTTGGTGGAACACGCCAGGCGCGAGAAGCCGTTGCTGGTGCTCGTCGATCTTGCGCCGCGGACCGAGACGGTGACACTGGCGATCAGCCAGCTTCGGAATGATCCGGAAACCCGACATGTGCCACTGATTGCGTTCGTCAACGACAACGCGGCGCACGCGATGGAAACGGCGCGACGGGCGGGAGCGACGCTGGTGGTGACGGATGCCGCCATCGTGGCCCACCTCGATCACCTGCTGGATCAGGCGCTCCATGTGGAATGAGGCACCTGGAACCGATGGAGAGGCACGCGTTGCCTCGAATCCGGGCCTTCGAAGCCAGACGACACCCTTGAAACACTGACAGAACATGTCCATGCCGGAGATCAAACTCGACCAGGGAGTGCACGTGATGCATCTCTTTCATCGTATCGACCGAGTACGCTGGGCGTCGCTCCCCGAGGGGGCGACGGCCGGGGCGCGGGAGGCGCTGGAAAAGCTTTGCGCCGAGTGCGCGAATCCGTCGCATCCACGGCTGACGACCTACGCGAACGTGGGGAACAAGGCGGATCTGGTCTGCTTGTTGGTGGCCGAAACCCTGGGGAAACTGGCGCGGATGCATCGGGATCTGGAGGCGTGCTTTCCGCCCGGGGTGCTGGCGCCGGTGTATTCCTTTCTGAGCGTGACGGAATTGACCGAATACATGCCGACTGACGCGGAGAACGAGAAGATTCTTGGGGAGGAAAAGCTGGCGCCGGGCAGTGCGCCGTATGAAAAGCGGAAGCGGGAACTGGAGGAACGCATGGCGAAATACCGCCATTACCGGCTGTATCCGGAGTTGCCGGACTGGGAGGTCATGGCGTTTTATCCGATGAGCAAGCGGCGGCAGTTGCAGGACAACTGGTATGTGCTGGATTTCGAGACCCGGAAGCGGTTGATGGGGGGGCACGCGCGGGTGGGCCGGAAGTATGCGGGGCGGATTTCGCAATTGATCACGGGTTCGACGGGATTGGACGACTGGGAGTGGGGAGTGACGCTGATGGCGCATCAATTGGATGCGCTGAAGGAGATCGTGTATGAGATGCGATTTGACGAGGTTAGCGCGCGATTTGGGGAGTTCGGCCCCTTTTACGTCAACCTGCGGCTGTCACCGGCGATGTTATGGGATCACCTGAGGCTGTGATGGCGCCGGGGGGCGGATGGGAGCCGGGGAGCGAGGGGTGCCGGTGCATGGCGATTTGGCGGGAGAGATCTGGCGTACGCTCGATGCGCCGGGCCAGGGAAATTAAAGGAATGTTGTGGTTCCGCGTCCGCAAGGGCGGTGTGCCTGGATTCGCCGGTTAACAAACCGCTTGACCCGCGAGACGCGAGTTTCTACTGTGCCTCAACAACTGAGGCGTATGGCAGTTCCAGAGATTTGATGTTGGGGCGTTGGCGATCAAAGCCAATGCCCTCTTTTCATTTCCGGGGCCCGGGCGTCTCACAAGCATCAGGAGAACATTATGGCCAGCGGCAAAGTCAAGTGGTTCGACAACAAGAAGGGGTTCGGCTTCATTGCCCAGGAGGCGGGACAGGATGTGTTTGTCCATCACACCTCCATTCTGGGCCAGGGTTTCAAGACCCTGCAGGAAGGCGAGACGGTCAACTTCGAAATCGTTAACGGCGAAAAGGGGCCCAAGGCGCAGAACGTGCAGCGCGCCGAAGCCTGAGGCGAACAGACATCCGTTGATTCCAGTCCGCGGATTGTTCCTTCCGTCGCGCAGGCGGGAGGCGGGGTTTTCCCTTGCCTTCCGCCAGCGTGGTTTAACTTCATTCCGATGAGCATCCCCTTGAGAAATCCCGTTCGCAGCCTGTATGTCCACGTTCCCTTTTGCGCAAAGAAGTGCGGCTATTGCGCGTTTTATTCCGAAGCATCGGAAGGGGAGATCATGGGGCGATATGTCGAGGCGTTGAATCGGGAGTTGGAGTGGGTGGCGGGAGATTGCTCACTGGAGACGGTTTTCTTTGGCGGGGGGACCCCATCCCTGCTGAGTCTCCGACATTGGGAGGCGGTATTGGGGGCCTTTGGGCGGCATGGGCTGCTGGGTGCCACGGAGTGGACGGTGGAGTGCAATCCGGCCACGGTGTCGGCGGACAAGGCCCGGCTGTTGAGGGATCACGGAGTGAACCGCATTTCCATGGGAGTGCAGACCCTGGATGAGGGATTGCTCGAGCGCCTCGGGCGGGTGCATACGCGCGACATGGTGTTCCGGTCGTTCGACATCCTGCGGGCCGCGGGTTTCGAGAACATCAATCTCGATCTGATGTTCGCCATTCCGGGGCAGACAGCGGAAGTGTGGGACGCCACGTTGGACGAGGTTTTCGCGATGGGCAGCGAGCACCTGTCCTGTTACGAGGTCATTTATGAGGAAGACACCCCGCTGTACTCGCAGCTTCAGGCCGGGGAATTCGATGTGGATGAATCGTTGGCCTGCGGGATGTATGATCGGCTGCTGGACCGGGCGGCGGAGCGGGGATTCCGGCAATATGAAGTGGCTAATTTCGCCCGCAATCGGCAGGGGGAAGGACCGGGAGATCCCGGTCTGGCCTGCCGGCACAACATCAACTATTGGCGCGGGGGGGCCTTTCATGGACTCGGCCCGAGCGCGGTGAGTCTGGTGGACGGGGAGAGGCGCGCGAATGGAGCCAATACGCGTCGGTACTGTGAGCAGATGTCCCGCGGGGAACGGCCGGTGGCATGGAGCGAAAGGCTGTCACCGTTAAGCCGGGCCGGGGAGGTGGCCGCGTTTGGTTTGCGCATGAACGATGGCTGGTCGTTCGAGGAATTCATTGCGGTGACGGGATTCGATTTGCGTGAGGAATGGTCGGAGGAAATGGACCGGTTGCGTGGGCTGGACTACGGGGTTATTGACGGCGGGCGCTTTCATTTGACCGGCCAGGGCCTGAGATACGCGGACTGGGCGGCGGAGATGTTTCTGCGGACGTGAGCGGTGGTGACTCGATCTTGCGGGTTTTCGCGTGCGCAATTGCCCCGGCCCCGGTCTTTTCCCTTGCGAAATGGGTTTCTACAGGAAAATGTCTCCGCGACTTTCCCAGTCCGGGGTTGTTTGGAATCGCGTATGAATTCTGTCTCGTTCGGAACGGCGTGCCGTTGGCGTGTGGAGGGCTCGGTAGTTTTCCTGCTGGCCGTCTTTTTTGTGCTGGGTTGTTCCACCGCCCGGGCGGTGGAGGTTGCGCCCGCGTCGTCGGTGTTCGCCTGGGGTGCCAACGGCAGCCAGCAGTCCGCCGTGCCCATCGGGCTGGTGACGAACGTGGTCGCCGTGGCGGCGGGTTTAAACCACAGTCTGGCGCTCAAGGATGACGGGACGGTGGTGGGCTGGGGCGACAACAGTCTGGGGCAGGCAAGCCCTCCCTTCGGGTTGACGGACGTTGTAGCCATTGCGGCGGGGAGATCTCACAGCCTGGCACTCCGGGGCAACGGCACCGTGGTGGGGTGGGGGCAGAACACCTGGGGGCAGTCGGCCCCGCCCGCCGGATTGCAGAATGTGGTGGCCATTGACGCGGGTGAGTTTCACAGCATCGCCTTGCGCGACGACGGGGTGGTGATCGGTTGGGGCAACAATCAATACGGACAGGCGAATCAGGCCAGTGGAGTCGTCGCCATCGCGGCGGGCGCCTTTCACAATCTGGCGATCGGCACGGACAGCCGGGTGATCGCGTGGGGCGACAATTCCTTCGGGAAGGCCACTCCTCCGATGCTGTTTAATGTGGTCGGGATTTCCGCCGGGGTTTCCCACAGTCTGGCGCTGCTGGGCAGCGGTTCGGTGGCGGGGTGGGGGGATAACGCTTTCGGAAAGGCCACGTCGCCGGCCGGATTGGGCGGAGTCAAGGCTTTGGCGGCGGGGGGCAGCCACAGTGTGGCTTTGAAGACGGATGGCACGGTGGTCGCCTGGGGCAACAACAATTCCGGGCAGATCGACGTTCCCGGCAACTTCACCAATATCGTCGCCATCACCGCCGGGGTGGATCACAGTCTCGCCCTTCAGGCGCGTCGTGTGAGGATCACGACGGAACCCGTCTCGCGGACCAATGTGGTGGGAACGATGGTTTCCTTCTCTGTGGAGGCGGATGGCAGCGCGCCTCTGGGCTACCGCTGGCGGAAGGGGACCGTCAATCTTGCCGGAGCCACCAATGCCATGCTGACCCTGGGGCCGTTGGAAGCCGCCGATGCCGGCAACTACAGCGTCGTGGTTTCGAACGGATTGAACAGTGTCACGAGCACGGTTGCCTCGCTGACGATTCTGGTTCCTCCGACGATCACGACCGCGCCGCAGAGCCAGACCGTGACGAGGGGGGCCGATGTGAATCTCAATGTGGTGGCCGCGGGCACAGCTCCACTGGCCTATCGTTGGTTCAAAGACGGCACGGTCATTCCCACGGCGCAGGCTTCAGGTCTCCTGCTCGAGAATGTTCAGGTTTCCGATGCGGGCGAGTATTCAGTTGTGGTCACCAACGTCGCCGGCTCGGTGACCAGTTCACCGCCCGCGATCCTGACCGTGCAGGTGCCTCCGGTCATCCTCGATCCGCCTAAGGCCCAGACCGTGCCTCTGGGTGCCGCGGTGACATTCGCCGTGGAGGCTGTGGATGCCCTGGCCTATCAATGGCAGAAGGACGCCACGAACATTCCCAATGCAACCACCGCGTTATTCACCTTGAACAATACCCTGATCCAGCACGCGGGTTCGTTGCGCGTCGTCGTCACGGGCGAGAGTGGTTCGATCACCAGCGCGCCGGCAGCACTCACCCTGGTTTCGGAGGCGGGCAACACGTCCCTGGCGGGCTGGGGGCAGGACTTTCACTTCAACGGCAGCGAGAATGTAAACCTG
>DATKEE010000101.1:0-4491 GCA_035544555.1 Candidatus Methylomirabilota bacterium | reverse complement strand
TGAACCGTTGATCGGCCCTGAAATCCGTCCGCGGCTGCACGCCTACATCGTCGGCATCCTGGATAATCTGAAATCGCCGTCCCTCCAGACCGGCGGTGTGACTGATCATGTTCATAGCCTGTTTGCTTTGGGCCGGACGATTTCGCAGGCCGAGTTGGTTGAGGAGGAGAAGAAGAGTTCGTCGAAGTGGATGAAGGCCGAGGGCGGCGTGCCCGGATTTTCATGGCAGGCGGGATACGGCGCGTTTTCCATTGGTGAATCGCAGGCCGACACGGTGATTCGTTACATCCAGAACCAGGAGGAACACCATCGCAAGGTGACGTTTCAGGACGAGTTCAGGAAGTTTTTGGAGCGATACAAGGTCGAGTATGACGAACGATATGTGTGGGATTGAACCAACGACCATGCAAACGACAATGCGAACCGGGTGGGGCGGCCGGCGTGTGCGGCGAGTTCCGCCCTTTCAGGGCTGGAATAGGTTGTTTGGGGCGAGTTCCTATGGAGTCGTTGCGCCCTTGGCGCGGGTGGATGTGTGCGCCAACGGCGCAAAACCCATCAGCCTGGGGCAACGCCCCAGGAACAGGGCCAACAACAATACGATTTGCCCTGAAAGGGCGATACCCTTTCTTCATCCCATATTCCCGTGCCTCCATTCCTGCGCCTCCTCGCTCAACTCTTCTCCCTCCCGCTCCCCTGTTCCCGGCTCGCGTCCCGCGCGCGTCCGGACGCCCAACTTCGCAACTCCGTGATCTGCTCCTCCATGGTGCGCGAGAGCGGCACACTCTGACGCAATGCGCCCAGGACGTCGTCGGTGTTCAGATCCCGTCCCGCATGGAACGCGTCATATAGCGCGCTGATGATCCCCTGTTCAATCTCCGCGCCGCTGAATCCGCCGCTCGTCTCCACCAGGCGGTCCAGATCGAAATCACCCGGCGCGCGGCCCCGTCGCGACAGATGAATGCGGAAGATCTCGCGGCGTTCGGTGGCGTCCGGAAGATCGACGAAGAAGATCTCATCGAGCCGGCCCTTGCGCAGCAGTTCCGGCGGCAGTTGCGAGATGTCATTGGCCGTGGCCATCACGAAGACGGGCGCCTGCTTCTCGGAGAGCCAGGTGAGAAAGGTTCCGAACACGCGGGCCGTGGTGCCTCCGTCGGCCGCGGCCGATCCACGCGAACCGGAGAAGGCCTTGTCAATCTCGTCCACCCACAGAATGGCCGGCGCGACGGATTCGGCGACGGCGATGGCGCGGCGGACATTTTCCTCGGAGGAACCCACCAGGCTGCCGAACATGCGGCCCATGTCGAATCGGAGCAGGGGAAGCTGCCAGAGGCTGGAGACGGCCTTGGCGCAGAGGCTTTTCCCGCAGCCTTGAACACCGAGCAGCAGAATGCCGCGCGGGGCGGGCAGGCCGAAGGTTCGGGCCTCCTCGCTGAAGGCGGCGGCGCGCGTGCGCAGCCAATCCTTCAGCACCCGCAATCCCCCCACCTCGCCGAAAGTTTCCTCCGTGGTGTAATACTCGAGCAACCCGCTCTTGCGGATGATCTGCCGTTTCTCCGCGAGCACCTCGCGCACGTGATCGCCGCTCAATCGTTCCTCCTGCACCAGGATGCGGGCGAAGACGTTTTCCGCCTCGCCCAGGGTCAGGCCGAGGGCCGCCTGCAACAGGCGTTCGCGCCCCGCCTCATCCAGTTCCACGCGCACCTGGTGAATCTGGCGCACGTCCTCGGTGATCTGACCGAGCAGGCCGGCCAGTTCCATCCGGCCCGGCAGGGGGAAGTTCAGGACGGTGATCTCCTTCTCCAGTTCGGTGGGAATCTCGAGGACGGGCGAGACCAGGATGATCGTCTTGAAGCTGTTCTTCAAGTGGAGCGCGATTTCCTTCAACCGCCGGATCACCGGGTGATGCTGGCGGGCGAGGAAGGGATGAAAATCTTTGAAGACAAACAGGGCGGGCTCGACCTGGTCGATCACCAGATCCAGCGCGCCGAGGGGTTCCTTGGTGGACGGATTCTGCGAGCGGCGCGACTGGATCGAGGTGCCCGCGGGGATGATCCCCGTGTTGCAACTCCACTCGAAAACCTTCTTCTGCCAGCGCCGGCCGATCTCCACCACCTCCTCCTGAACCCGCATCTCCTCGGCGGAGACGACGTAAAGAATCGGATAGCGGGCGCGGATGAGGGTTTCGATTTCCTTGGAGAACGTCATGTCTCAGGACTTCGGGAACAGCCACCGCCACCAGCCGCGCCGGGGCGGCGGTTCATGCGCCAGCGTGTGCCGCAGCCGATCCTCGATGGCCGGCGGGGGATCGGTGTGCGCGGCGTCGTGACGGATCATGTCCTCGACGGTGCCGAATTCCCGGGTCCGGGTCTGGCCGGTTTGTTGTCCGGTGAGTTCCTCGCGATGCTGGTGTCTGAATTCCGACGATTCCGGTTTCATGAGTCGCCTTTCAAGCGGTCTTGTGAAAATGCTGGGCGAATGCCTTGCGCGCCCGGTGGAGTTTGCCACGGACGGCGTCCGGGGTCTGCCCGGTCAATTCGCCGATTTCCTCGTAGGTCATCCGTTCGTCGGCCACGAGCAGGATGAGCAGCCGATACTCCTCGGGGAGCTGTTCCAGGGCCTTTTGAATCCGCTGGCCGAGTTCCTTCGTGGCGAGCACGTGGAAGGGTGTCTCGGTCGCCGCGCCGGCGCTTTCCCAGAACCCTTCGTCGCCCTGGCTCACCATGTGCCGGTGGTGCCAGGTCTGAAGCAGGTTGTGACAATGATTGATCGCGATCCGGTAAAGCCACGTGCGCAATCCCGACTCCCCCCGGAACTGCCCCATCTTCCTGTAGGCCTTCAGGAAGACGTCGTGCGTGGCGTCCTCCGCCTGCGCGGGATCGCTCAACATGCGCAGCGCCAGATAGTAAATCGCGCGGGAATGCTCCTCGTAGATGTCCGCAAACTCGGGCGAAGGCCACGCGGGGGGTGGCTGCGGTGCCGCCTTCTCTTCGTCCACCACGTCGTTGGCTCCTGGGGTTTGCATTGAGAGTTCGACAACCCGGCATTCCTGTCCTCACGAACGTTCCCCGCCGCATCGGGAATGAATGGCCGGCCATCGAGCCGGCCGCGCGGCCCTCAATCCCCGGTCAAATGAAACCGAAGGAGGGTCCTCGACCCGGCTTCCACATTCCGCATCATCATGCTCTCGACGCGATACTCCCCCTGAACCTTGCGAATGCTGTCCGGCTCAAACACCTTCACCAGTTTTCTTCGTCGATCATACGCCTCGGCCAGGACGATCCCGCCGCTCTCCCGGTCGATCCACGACACCACGCGCACATAGGCCGGCGCGTCCGGGTGCCGGCTCTCGAGCACGCGGCACGGTTGTCCCCGGCGCATCGCCGGTTCCAGTTCCTTCTGTTCCGGCCAGTGCAGGAATTCCAGACCCAGTTCCGCCAGCAGGAAATCCGTACGCGCCAGGGGAAACCAGGCCTCCGCGGGCGGCAACTCATTCAACTCACCCAACGGCAGCGCCGGCTCCGCGGCTCGCGCATACCGATAGCGGTTGGTCCCGGTTTCCGACCGGATGACGACAAGTTTCTCGGCGCCGATATAAGCGGTGGGACGGGTCTCGTAAATCGTTTCCCACTGGTCCGCCATGACCTCCACCCGCGCCTGGAACGGCACCTCCCGCCTGACCTGGCCCTTGCGATACTCGAGCACGCCGCTGCTTTGATGCCCCTCGACCGGGGTGGCCGCCCGGAGTTCGGCGGCGAGCGCCTGGCCGCTGTCTTGTGTCCCGGGCGAACCGGCCGACGCCGTCCACGCTCCGAGGATCGCCAGACACCCCGCGAGCAAACGGATCTCCGCTGGCATGAACTCGTGGGCTGACTTCATTTTTTCGCCAGGACCAGCGGCAGCAATTCGGATATCTGCCGCACAAAATGCACCTTCATGCGCTTGCGCACCTCGGCCGGCACCTCCTCCCAATCGTTGCGATTTTCGTCGGGAAGAATCAGCCGCTTGATCCGCGAGCGGTTGGCCGCCAGCACCTTTTCCTTGACGCCGCCGACCCTCAGGATGCGTCCGCGCAGGCTGATCTCGCCCGTCATGGCGGTGTCCGACCGCACCCGCCGCCGCGTCAACAGCGAGGCCAGCGCGGCGGTGATGGACACTCCCGCGCTGGGGCCGTCCTTCTTGGTGGCTCCCGCCGGAACGTGGATGTGAATGTCCTGACGTTCGTAATCGGTCAGTTCAATGCCGAGAAGCTCCGCCTGGCTGCGCAGATAACTCAATGCGGCCTGCGCGCTTTCCTTCATCACGTCGCCAAGCGAACCGGTAAGAATCAGATTCCCCTTGCCTGGCATCCGCGTCGCCTCAATGAACAGAATTTCGCCCCCGACCGGCGTCCAGGCCAAACCCGTGGCGATTCCCACCTCGCTGATCGACTCGGCGGCGGTGTGTTCGAAACGCGGCGGCCCGAGGTAACGCGGAAGCTCCTTCGGCTGAATC
>DATKEE010000100.1:0-2373 GCA_035544555.1 Candidatus Methylomirabilota bacterium | reverse complement strand
CAATGGATTGTCCGGCTTCACCAGCCACTTCGCCAGCGCCACCCGCCGCTCCGACTCCGGGGCATCCTTCGGCAGTTGGAATCCTTCGACAACCCCGTCCAGCGCGGAAAGACTGCCGGCGCCCACCTCGGCGCCCTTTCGCTCAGGATCGCCTCCCAACATGACGTAGGCCGCCGCGCCGGGCTGCTCGAAGCCTCCCGCCCAGACCATGCGCGCGGGCGGAACTTTGCGAATCTCCGCCTCGATGGCGAGCAGTTCGCCGTGCAACCGCGCCCTTTCCTGTAGATCCTCCGGAGTCAGGGCCGCGGTCAGCCGGCGTTCGCGCGCGAACTGTTCGTTCAACGGAGGACGCTCCGTCGAGTCCGCCACCCGGGTCCAGTTCGTCCCGTCAACCGACACCTCGATGCGGTATTCCCCGACGAACACGATTTCACCACTGTCCGGCGGCAGCGCCTTCGTTCGATCCGCGGAGAACGCGACGCGACGCACGCGCTCGATCTCCGGGAACGTGACCACCATTTCCGCGGGTCCATCGACAATCCACCGCGCGCCGTAACGGCCGTCATTCACTAGCGAGACGGCGTAGGCATCGGCGAAATCCTCCGCCTGGCGCGACGGGCCCGTGGCCACGGCTCCCGCGTCCGCCAAGGCCACATTGCGCGGCGTGTCACCCTCGGCCCAGACCTCGAATTCATCGATGCGCACACCGCCGGCATCGCGCGGATCGCGATTGTTGGAACGAATGGAGAGACGGATCTTCTTTGCCTCCACGGGTTCGAAGACATCCTCGGTCAGATGCGGATGGACCGGAGTCAAATGGTATTCGGGCTCCGCGTCGTCACCGGCCGGGGCACGCTCCAGCACGCCCGCTTCAAAACTCTCAAGGGCCTCGAGCGCGACCGCGCGGCGGGATTCCAGGGGCGCCAGCCGTGCCTCGCGCGCGCGTCGCTCCTCCGGGCTCTCCAGAGCGCGCTCGCCGTGCCGGACTCCGGAAAACACCGACTGAAACCGGTAATAATCCTCCGCCGTCACCGGATCGAACTTGTGATCGTGGCAGCGCGCGCAGTGAACGGTGATTCCGAGAAACGCGCTCCCGACCGCCGTGATGATTTCGTCCACTGTGTTCGCGCGAATGACCCGCGCCTGGACGGGGTCCTGGTTGCCCACGTCGTCATACGGTCCCGCGACCAGAAAGGCGGAACCTATTGCGACGTCCGGATTGCCCGCGCCGATGACGTCCCCCGCCAGATGTTCGAGGACAAGTTGGTTGAAGGGTTTGTCCTCGTTGAAGGAGCGGATCACATAATCGCGGAACGGCCAGGCCGTGTTGATGATCTCGTTGCGCTCGAAACCGCGGCTCTCGCCGAACCGGATCGCATCCAGCCAGTGCCGGCCCCACTGCTCGCCATATCGGGGCGATGCCAGCAGGCGATCCACCACGCGTTCATAGGCGTCGTTCCGCGAATCCTTCACAAAATCGGAAATCTCCCCGGGCGTCGGCGGCAACCCGGTCAGATCGTAGGTCACGCGGCGGATCAGTGTGCGCCGATCCGCGGGAGGCGACGGCGCCAGACCATTGGCCTCCAGCTTCGCGAGAATGAACCGATCGATGGGATGCTCCGACCACGCGGTCGGCGAGGGTTGGGCCGGTGGAACCTCCGGCAATGTCAGGGGTTGGAACGACCACCACGCCGAGGGCGATTGCGCCGACGGATCCGAGGCGGCCGCAGGAACACCAAGTGTCAGAAGCAAGCACATCCGGGCGCACAACACCGAGAACCAGAGGCACGACTGCCGCCGGATGCGTGAACGACCGGGTTGCGCGAGACCATTCATTGGGATCGCGCCCATGATCGAATGCGGAGCGGGGATTGTAAACGAGGGATTCAACTTTTGAATCGGAATCGGAGCCGGAATCGGAGCGCGGCCAGCCTGCCCGCGCGAATCCGCAAGGAAACCATATGACGTGCCGCACGCATCACCCCGCCATTATTGCGCTCTTGCGTCGCCGGCCGCGTCGAACCCGGTGGATTCATGGTTTCAGTTTGAATCAATCCCCCTTAGAACCTCCGCGTGCATCTTCTGTTGCCACTGCTCAGCAGCCTTCGCTATGTGGCGGGCGCGCTCTTTGTCAAACAGGCCGCCGGACACGGCGTCGGTCTCTGGCGGACCACGTTCATCGCGAACCTCATCGCCGCCCTCATGTTCGCCCCGCTCTGGTTGCTCGGCGGCGACCTGCCCGCGTGGGATCTCTGGTGGCAACCCGCCTGCGTGGCCCTCCTCTTCCTGTCGGGCCAGATGAACAGCTTCCTGGCCATCGAACGCGGGGATGTGTCGGTCGCCACTCCCGTCCTGGGAATCAAGGTCGTTCTG
>DATKEE010000099.1:0-4381 GCA_035544555.1 Candidatus Methylomirabilota bacterium | reverse complement strand
AATTTGAGATTTGAGATTTGAGATTTGAGATTGGGGTCTAATGGAGGGTGGCGCGGTCCCTCGGTTGGGGGAGGGCCGATGGCAGATGATCAGGCGGGAGCGGGAGCGGGAGCGGGAACCGGGATGGGAAGATTCATTTCTTTCAGGACGGCTGTCACGGCGGTGAGGAGCGCCTGGATGTCGGATTCGTCGAGCCGTCCGATGTTCCCGATGCGGAAGCCGGCTCCCTGGCCGAGTTTGCCCGGATAGATCAGGTGGCCATGTCGGGAGAGGCGTTCGTAGAATTCCTCGAATTGAAACCGGGGATCACCGGGTTCCAGAAACGTCGTGATGATAGGGCTCTGATGTTGGCGTGGAAGAAAGGCGCGGAAACCCAGGCGCGACATGCCATCGAACAAGGCGCGGTGATTGGCCTGGTAGCGTGCGACGCGGCCGGCCACGCCGCCTTCGTCCGCCAGTTCACGGAGGGCCTGGTCGAAGGCGAGCAGCGCATGCGTGGGCGGGGTGAAGCGAAATTGTCCGTTGGATTCAAATCCGCTCCATTGCTCGTGGAGATCGAGGCTGAGGCCGCGTGATTGTCCGGCACAGGCGGCGAGCTTGTCGCGTTGCGCGAGAATGAAGGAGAAACCGGGAACGCCTTCGATGCACTTGTTCGCAGAGGAGACGAGGAAGTCGATGCCCATGGCGGGCAGGTCGAGCGGGAGAGCGCCGAAGCTGCTCATGGCATCGACGATGAAAGTGATTCCCGATTCCCGCGCGAGGCGTCCGATGGGTTCGACGGGATTCAGAATGCCGGTGGTGGTTTCGCAGTGCACCATGGCCAGATGGGTGAAGGTGGGTCTGTCGGCGAGGCGCCGGCAGACGGTGTCCGCGGCGGGCGGAACGTTTTCCGGAGTGTGGAGGACCTCGTGAGGCAGGCGGAGACGGGCGGCGATGCGCGCCATGCGTTCGCCGTAGGCGCCGTTGGCAAGGATGAGGAGGCGGCCGGTGTCGGGGACGACGGTGGAGAGAACGGATTCGACGCCGAAGGTGCCGCTGCCCTGCATGAGGATGGTTTCGTAGGGGTGTGGGGGCGCGGCGCGGCCCAGTTCGAGCAACTGCCGGCGAATGTCGCGCACCAGGGAGAGGAACGCGGTGTCGCGCGAACCGACGTCGTGAAGCATCGCTTCCTTGACGGTGCGGCTGGTGGTCAGCGGACCGGGTGTGAAGAGCCGTTTGTCGGGAGGTGACATACGGGGATGGATGTCAGAGGACGGTGGAGATAAAGTCAATGGTTGCCATTCCGCATTGCACTATTCAGTGGGCATGGCTCTCACCCTCGGTCCCTCTCCCGACGGTGTGCTTGTGAAGGGAGCAGTGGCGCCGGGAGAGGGAGGCCGGAAGGGGGGATTTGAGATTTGAGATTTGAAATCGCGAATGGAGACGCCCTCACCCGCAGTTCCTTTTTCGGCGAGGTGGCTGGGAAGGGAGACGTGGCGATGGGGGAGGGAAGGAATGGGTGTCATGCCGGGAGCGAGGCGCTGTGTGTGGTGCCGAGGAATTGCATGAAGCGTTCTTTGACCTCGTGAGGTTTGACGGTGGGACGGCCCAGGTTTTTGGGGGAGCCGGCGTGGATTCTGATGTGGAGCAGGGAGGGGCCGCGTTCGTGACGCAGGCGCCGGACAGCGTCCCGCACATCGGCCGGGTCTTCGGCGGAGGCGGCGTGGTGGTAATTCGCGGCGGTGGCGATGCGGGGGAAATTGACGACGCCCGACACCGTGCGCTGGCCGCCTGTGGAGTCATGGCATTCGTTGTCGAGGAGGATGTGGAGGAGGTTGGGGGGCCGCGCGGAACCGATGGTGGCAAAAGAACCCAGTTTCATCAGGGCCGCGCCATCGCCGTCGAGGACGACGACCGGTTGTTGCGGGCGTGCCCGGGCCAGACCGAGACCGATGGCGGAGGCGGTGCCCATGCCGCCGACGACGTAGAGGTGGTTGGGGCGGTCGGCGAGGCTGAAGAGTTCGCGACCGGTTTTGCCGGTGGTGGCAATGATGGCTTCGTTGCCATCGAGGGACTCGAGGATCGCCCGCAAGGCATCGGTGCGCGTCATTCTGCAAGCGGGCATCGAGGGTTGGGGTTGGGAGAGACTGCCCTCGATGGGAACCGGCGCGGGCGGTTCGCGCAAGGGATGGTCGGCGACGGAACCTTCGGACATGACGAGGGCGAAGGGAAGCCGGCGATCGGTCATGCTGGCTTCGGCGGATTCGAGGGTGGGCGCGATGGCGGATTCATCGACGGGAAAGGGGAGCCAGGGAATCCGGAGGGTCTCGAGGAGGCGATGGGTGATCTGGCCCATCAATTCGTGCTGGGGTTCGTCGGGGCGTCCGGGTTCACCGCGCCAGGTGGTGATGAGGAGCGTGGGGATGCGGAAGGGGTAATTGAGCGAGGTGAGGGGATTGACCATGTTGCCGAGGCCGGAGTTCTGGCAGAGGGTCACGGTTTTGCATCCCCCGAGGTAGGCGCCCAGGGTGAGGCCGACGGCCTCGCCTTCGCTGGTGGCGCCGAGGTAATCGAGGCCGGCGTCGCCGATCACATAATTGATGAATGGTTTCAGGAAGGAGCAGGGAACACCGGCGAATTGGGAATAGCCGAGTTGACGGAGGGGCTCGATGAAGGCGGAGGCATGGATCATGGCCGGGTGGAGGTGAAGAGGGCGTTGGCGGCGGCGAGTTGATCGGGATTGTCCACGTCGAGCCAGTGACCGGTGATGTAGAGGACACGGATGGTCTGGCCCTGGGCGAGGAGTTGACGGAAGAGATCGTCGAGTCGGAGAGTGCGGAAATCCGGCCTGTTGGCGAGGGATTCGAGGGCGGCGCGGATGAGGCTCGAGCCTTTGGGATTGGCTTTGAGGAGGCCGATCCATTCGCCGTGGATTTTGGCGGGAGGCAGGTTGGGGCCGATGGCGGTCAGCAGGGGTTCCTCCTCGCCATAACTGGGCGAGTAGGGATGGGTGGCGGTGATGTAGTCGATGTAACTGTCCGCGCGGCCGCGTTGCCGCCACGCGGCATCCACGGCGAGTGTAATGTCCCCCGGATCGGCGAGGAGAGTCTGCAGGATGTATCTGCGGAAGAGAATGTCGCCGAAGGAAATGACGACATCGCCTTCGAGTGCCTGGGCGGCCTTGCTGAGGGAGAGAAGTTCGCCCGTGCCTTCGAAGTCGTCGTTGTCCACGAAACACGCGCCTGGGGCATGGACCTGATCGCGGGCGAAACCGCGAACGACGAGGACCTCCTTGATTCGTTCGAGCTGGAACTGGGCGACGAGTTTGTGGAGGAGTGGCTGGCCGTTGACGGGCACCATGGCCTTGGGACGGTCGCGGGTGAGATCGCCGAGTTCGCCGCCCTGGGAGGCGGCGAGAATGATGGCCCGGGGCGCGGTGACGCGGGGGAGGTAACGCTCCTCGGCGGCGAGCAGTTCCTCGGCGTTTTGCAGGCGGAAGACCTCGCGCATGGGGGCGATGTTGTCCTCGACGTTGCGGACGGAGCGTTCGCGATGGATGGCGCGGCTGACGGACTGCATGGCGGCGATGGCGGCGCGCAGGTTGTGATTGGCCCAGATGGCCAGGCTTATGCCGGCCTGTTCGAAGACTTCAGGCGGCGTGCTGTAATACATCGTGGGCACGATGACGAGCGGACAGCGCCCGGCCCAGGCGCGGGCAAAGGCGAGGATTTCATCAGGGGCGGATTTCCGGCTGTGAACGAGCAGGGCGTCGGCGCCGGCGGCGTGATAGGCCTCCGCGCGGCGCAGGGCCTCGTCCAGCCCCCATCCGGCAATGAAGGCCTCGAGGCGCGCGACGGCGCAGAAGTCGGCGTCATCCTGCGCGTCCTTGAGGGCCTTGATCTTGCCGCAGAATTCCTCGATGTCGGCGAGGGGCTGTTTTTCGCTGTTGATGAACGAGTTGGTTTTGGGAAAGAGCTTGTCCTCGATGCAAACGGCGGCGATGCCACGCTGTTCGAGCTTTTTCACGAGGCGTCGGACGTTGTTGAAATTGCCGAACCCGGTGTCGCCATCGAGGAGGATGGGGACGCGGGTGGCGTCGGCCATGAACTCGACGACTTCGAGGACCTGGGTCCAACTGGCTTCGTTGTTGTCCCGGACGCCGAGGGCGGCGGAGATCGAGAGGCTGCTGGCCCAGAGGCCCTGGAAGCCGGCTTCCTCGGCGATGCGCGCGCTCAAGCCGTTGTGGGCTTCCATGAGGAAGTGGAGGGAGGGGGAGAGCAGCAACTGCTTGAATTGTGACGTCTTTTTCACCGGCGCGCCATTTAACGGGAGGGGCGCGTGTCGCGCAATCTCCCACTTATCCGCTTGTGGCCGGGAGGCGGGGTCGCTATTAATCGCCGCC
>DATKEE010000098.1:0-5911 GCA_035544555.1 Candidatus Methylomirabilota bacterium | reverse complement strand
GAATGGATTTTGGTATTCGGGAGACCGTAGGCTCAAAAGTTCACCGGATCAAGTAGAAGCGCCCGGGTAGGGCGCGTCTGGGTGTGTGACGGATTTGTAACCACGGGAGGGTTCAAGCGGCTAGAGCGGTTGGGAACTGGCGGGAATTGTTGAGCTGGTCCCAACATTCGTTCCAGCGATTGCTCATCAAGGCGCAACGAAGGGCCAGGATATTTTCAGCGCCGGATTGGGACCAGAACATCCCGGACTGTTTGAGACGTTTACCGATGACGGCGCGGCACCCGGCTTCCACGACGCCCGATCCGTAGAAGAGCCCTTGTCCCCGAAACGTTCCGTAGAGCATCTTGTCCTTGTTGTTCTCCAGATACCCGATTTTTTCCTGAATCTTCTTCAGCGTGTCGGCGGAGCTGTCCCCCAGTTGTTGGGCCCGCTTTTTCATGGTGTCAATGACGGCCCGCACTTCATCCCGTTCCATCTGGTCCTTCCATTGATCCTTCATCCGACCCGCCCACGGGGTGTCTTTGCCGTACAAGAGTTGGCTCAGTTCGTGGAGATATTCCATCATGTGATAGAAATCCAAAATCAGGATCGCCAACGGGAAATGCGTTCTGGCCAGTTCCCAAATCCAAGCCGCCCCGTCCCCAATGAACACGATCTTTTGGGATTTGCCGATACCCCTGCGCCTGGCTTCATCCCGCAGGAGCGGGGCAAAGCTCCCCACGGACTGGAGAGTTCCCACGTAGCTGGTGGATTGGTAGTCACGCAACGGCCGGCCCTCCTCGTCGGTCTTGGTCTGGGAGAAGACGCACCCCAGCTTGACCTCCCGAGTCTTGGCGGTGCCGTCGTCCTGCTTGCCTTTGCGACCTTCGAGTTCCTCGGCGACCATGGGGATGCCGGTTCCATCGGCTTCCACGTAGCAGATGGGCATGGGCTGGGCCTGGACCTCCGGGCCAGTGAGCTTGAGTTGGGCGGCGATCCTCGGGCCGCTATGGGCCACCAGTCGTTGGATCTGCCGGCCGTCAATCTGGATGCCAGCCAGTTCCTTCAAATCGTCGCTGGCCGCCTCGAATCCTTCCCGGGCGGCGGCTCGGCTGGCCAGCCGAACCAACCCCGGGGAGGTTCCATCGATGAGTCCCAACGCGTCGTCCAGCGGACAACGCCCCCGTTTGTCCGTGGGCGAATAGAGGTAGTCCCGTTTGAGTTTAATGGAACCGAAGATCGTCTCCACGCCGCGAGGCCGGTCGGCATGACACTTTTCGCCCTTCAGAGCCTGGGCCTCCGGAAGCCCATCGGCCACCGACTGCACCAACTGCTCCAGCAGCGCCCGGCCATCCTGGAGCAGCGCCTTGCGCAAGCCCAACTCGACGGCCTCTAGATTGTTGACGCCCTGTTGAGCCCATTGTCGGCGGACCAGGGCTACGAATGCCTGGGTTTCCCTGAATCGTTCTTCCTGGCACTCGTCCGGTTCGAGGCGTTTTTTTTACTGTTGTCGACCGCGCATTCCAGCTGGGTGATTTGATCCGAGAGCGTGACGAACTCTTCGGCAAGACCATTGAACAGCCGGAAATTCTCGACGTGCTGTTCGGCCCGCTCGGCCTCGGCGGTGGGAATGCGCTCGGAACACTTTTTGCCCTTGAAGGAGCATTGCAACACGAAGTAAGGGCCCGACTCGACGATCTTGCCATCACGACGGGTCTTGAAGAACTGGCGGCTGAGTGTGCCGCGGCGCAAGTGGTCGATTTGTTGCATGCGTTGGAGAACAACGTCGCGTTGGGAACGGAGAGCTTGGATTGAAACAGGCATTGCACGTTGTATCGCGGCGGATACATTCTAGCAACCAAAAATAGGCGCGCCCTCAGGCGCGCCTGTCTTAGGTCACTTTTTTGTCATGCACCCGCATGGAAGTTCAGAGATTCGCAAGGCGCGAATCCTGATGCGCGAACAAAGAAAGCATCCGCCTGGCTATTTCGAAGCGTTAAAATGAGACAGGCAAGCAACACTGGACTTTCGAAAAAAAGCTGAAGGCTAAAGGCTGAAATGGTAAAGTAGAGCCGTGAATCGATAAATGATGAAGTTTAACGGAAAGGAACCAACGTATGAGCCTGGTAGAAGTGAAAGAGCAAGCGATGTCGCTGCCGGTGGAAGAGCAGGCTGAGCTGGCGTGCTTCCTGGCCGCTCAATTCCGGCGCGACGACCCGGAATACCGGCAAATGCTGGCGCGGCTGATTGATGACCGCGACCCAAAGAATTGGGTGGAGTGGGAGGCGTTGAAGAAGAAACTCGACGAAGCACCCTGAGCCAGCGTGCCAGGAAACTACACCATCTTTCTGGACGCCGGGGCCGCGCAGTATCTCTTCCGCCTGCGCCGGCAGGAGCGCGAACCCGTGCGGCGTTTCTTGGATTTTCTCGCGGATTATCCGGCGATCGAAGGCGAAACCACGGAACGGGATGCGATCGGACGCACCGTACAGGTCAAACTGTTGCGGCATATCAAAGTGGTCTATTGGGCCGACCACGCGGACAAGGCAGTGAAAATCCTCCGCCTCGAGCGGTTGAGCCGACAGTAAAGGCCAGGGAATCGACGTGATGCGAACTCCGGCGTTGCCCGTGCGCGCGGACGGAATGGTGGTTGACCGCTCCGCGGAATGTCCGGCATTTGGGAGCCGTGCCTGCTTTGATACTGCGATTTCAGGGAGTCAGGAGGGCCGGATGAAGCGCCGAGCACGGTGGGCGCAATATCTTCCTCGAAAGCGCATTGTTGTCCAATACGCGCCATCGAGCCGGACCTAGCATCGGTCGATGCTGAATTGTTCAGGGCCGGGGTGTAACCGTCCGTCGGGGCCTTACTTATGGAGTCCGGGAACGGCCTCCCGTTTTGGCGGAGATGGCGCGCGCCGCTGTCCCGCCTGGCGCGTGTGGATGCTGGGAGCGCTGATGCCCTGCCTCGCGGCAGCTCAGTCGGAAACAGGGGCGTTCGAGCAATGGGATTCCTATCGACAAAAGATTCAACATCGCTCCGTGATCGATGCCTTTGGCCGGGAGTTCCTGCGTGTGGAAAGCATGCCGCGACCCGTGGTGCCCGCGAGGGAGGTCAATGGCTCCTCAGACCCCGTGGTCAAGGTTCATCGATCCGAACTCGGAGAGCAGATCGCTGAACTCCGCGGGAACCTTGAGGAGTCGATCGCCGCCCCGGCCGGATTTGTGGCGCCCATTCTCGATGACGCCGGAGACGTGGAGAGATTGAGCGCGTTGGAGGGTGTGGCTTCCGTTGAAGACGAGGGCTTGCGGGCCGTGGTGGAGACTCTGCCGGAGGAGGGGTTGTTGCGGGTGTTGGCGGGAATGGTTGAGAAGGCGGGACCGGCCAGGGTCAGCGAGGATCCGGAATACTGGGTGGGCAAATTTGCAAGGGCCGGAGCGCCCATGGATTGGGTTGCCTGTTTTAAAATGCCGGATGAAGGCGGTCCCGGAGAGGCACCGGAGGCGATTCGGGCGTGGGTGGTCCGGATCGCGGGCTGGCTGCGCGGAGGACAATCCCTGTCGGACGTTCATGAGCGACTCAGCCGGGCGGAGTTCGAGTTTCGTCCCACGCGGGAAGGATTCCGGGTTGCGGATGAATCGGGAATGGACCCCGCCGGTCTGGTGCGACTTCAGTTGCAAGGAGGATATTCAAACGGACTGACACCCGGTGGGGCGCTGCATGTGGCGCAGCAGGTGGCTTTGTCGCTGCGTGGGGCGGATTTGCTTCTGGCCGCCTCTGACGATTATTTACCGCCCATTCGGGCCATGGTGAACTCGTGGGACCTGGATCCGGAGCGAAACGTGGATTTGGTGGTGGAGCCGGTGGTTTCGACAGCCTGGGCACAGGACAGCGCGAAGGCCGGGTTTCAGACGGGCGGGGAAGGACGGCGGGCAGGGCTGGTGACCCTGGCGCCGCGTTTTGCTTCGCAAGGAGAGGAGGACTTCAAATTCTGGCCGCACGAATCCTTTCTGATGGACGGGCTGGCCCGGAGCGGTCATGAGGTGATTCATTCCCCCTTGTTGTTTCAGGGAGGCAATCTTCTGATGATTTGGGATCCGGTCAAGCGAGAGCGCGTGCTTTTGATTTCAGAAACCACGATCTACCGGAATCTGCGTCTGGGGCTGACGCGGGAGCAGGTCCTGGAGTCTTTCCGGCGCGAGTTCGATGCGGCCCGATGTGTGCCCCTGCCGATGGTATCGTATCACCTGGATTATGACGTGACGGTGCGGGCCACGGCGAACGGCCCGGTGGTGTTCGTGAATGACGCGGTGGAAGGAGCAACGCGGATTGTGCGGGCGGGATTGAATGGACTTGCCCGGGCGGGTGTGCTTACCGAACAGGCTGTTCAAACTCTGGCGGGCCAGTTGGAATCGGAAAAGGTCGAGGAACTCGCGCGCGGGCTGGGCGGGCTCAATCCGGAGATTCGAAATGGTCAGGGCGAATTGAAGGCGTCGTTTGCCGGACATTTCAGCGCCGGCGACACGGACGCGGGGGATTTCAACCTGCAGGTCTTTCTGGCAGCCTTCGATCTGCTGTCCGCGCGGTTCCTGGAGTGGGATGAGATGGAACTGGATCAGAGTTCGGTGGAATACTTTGAGGCGCTCCAGGCGATGGTTCGAGAGCTGTACAGGCAGCGGAAGGTGTTGGAAGAGGAAGGATGGAAGGTGGTGTTGACGCCGAGTCTTCCGGATCTGCGGCATTCGATCAACTACATCAATGGCGTCCATGTTCGCGGACGTTTTCTGATGCCGGCGATTGGCGGGCTGTATCGCGAGGTGGATGAGGCGGTCGAAGCGGTTTACCGGGAGGCTCTCGGGCCGGGAGTGGAGATCGTGCGGATCGCCACGCAGGAATTGCAGCGACAACACGGCGCGGTTCATTGTGTGGCGTCCGTCTATCCGGATCGCGCGCCCGCGCGCGGGGGCCTTCCGTCCGAATGTGAACCCCCGTTCGAGGAGCGATTGAAGCCGGATCGGGCATGGCCCGTTACCGGGAACCTCCCGGTGGATTCTTCCCGCTCCGTTTGCCCCATTTCCTCAGCCGTCCGGGCATGCGCCGCCGGATGAGGAGGTGATCGACCAGGACGGCCACGAAGAACAACGCCACGATTCCTCCGGCGATCCCGAGAAGGATCATCCCGCCGGATTGCGCGAACATCTGAGGAGTCATGAGGGATTGGATTCCGAGGCGCCGGGGCGTTCCACATCCCGTGGTGGCGCGGGCAGCGAGAGTTCGTACATCTTGCCGGTCACGTCATGAAGATCCCGGCCGAGGAGATCGCAGATGTAACGGATTGGAATGCCCTCCCGCATCCATTTCCGCAGCCGGTCGGTTTCGGACGGTATCCATGTCCGTTTGGAATGATGCTTCGCTTCCATGCGTTGAGCGTCCTTTGGTCAAGGGTTAACGAGTGGAGAACCATGGCATCAAGCGCCCATCCAAGGCAACCTGGAAAGAATGTTCACCGCCGGGGATGGGCGGTTGTCCGGAGCTGTTCGATGCACAAATCCACGATCCGCGCGAGCTGCACCCTTTCGTGGGAGTCCAGGCCGAGCGGATCGAAGCGGTGCCGGTAGTGAAGCCGGATGGCATCGAACAACGAGGAAGCCAGTGGGCGGCAGGCGGGCGTGTCGCTGATTCGGGCGAGCCACCGGGCCGGGGATTCTCCGGGGCGACGTTCCGGCGCGCATCGGATCAACTGGCTCTCAAGCCTGTAGAACTCGGAATCATCTGCATGAGGCCGGACCGGGCTTTTATCCGCGGGTGCCAGGCGTTGAAAACGTCTTCGCCTCTTTTTAACCAGAAACTGCCAGACTCCGAACATGATCAAGGGCACCAGAAGAGCACCGCCATAACTGAGCAGAGCGCCCATGCCGTGCTCGGCCCGCCAGC
>DATKEE010000097.1:0-2180 GCA_035544555.1 Candidatus Methylomirabilota bacterium | reverse complement strand
GCCTGTCACTGAGAACCTTCTCCTCCTCCAGGATCGCCACCGTGGTCTTCAACACCGTGTCCGGATTCAACGAAATCAGAACGGAATCATCACCTTGAGATTCGTCAGACCCATGTCGTCGCGCACCTTCTTCACCGCAAGACATTCAAGCGCGAATCCCGCCTGATAACGCGGGTTGTAGTACCGGCTCGCCCCGCGAAAACCGATCATCGGATTTTCCTCCGCCGGTTCATAGGCCCCGCCGCCCACGAGATTCAAACCGGCAGGCTTGAGGCGTGGGACCCGCTCGATCGACCGTGATCAGGGCCGGTCCCGACCAGGCAACGTCCGGCGCCCCGCGTGAGGGCGGCCTCATATTCACCGACGGTCCGGATCCGTCTCGGTAAGGGCGGGCCGCTCGTCCAGCGCCATTCCGGCTTCAGAAGGTTTCACGGTCTCGGAAACGCCCTCCGCGACCGAGGTGTCGCTCTTCGGATAAGCCGGACGGCGATGGCCTCTGGCCTTCAACCAGCCGGTGAAGGATTCCTGAATCCGAGCCAATTCCGCCAGCGTCAGTGGGCAATGCTTCAATTCCCCCTCGGCCACCCGCTCGGCGATGAACTGTCGCACGAATGCGCGGAGTTCTCCCTCCGACCCGGGCTCGAGCGACCGAGTGGCCGCCTCGAGTCCGTCCGCCAGCGCGATGATCCCGGACTCCCGGGTGGAGGGCGGCGGGCCGGGATAGGAAAACGCGGGGCGAAGCGATTCGGGATCCTCGCCTTCCTGCAATTGCGCGCATGCCTGCGCGTAAAAATACCGCACGACTGAAACGCCATGGTGCTCCGCGATGATGTCGCGGAATGGCTGGGGAAGCCGGTGCTTGCGCGCGAGTTCCAGCCCGTGGGTCACGTGCTCGATGATTCTCCGCGCGCTCTCCCTCGGCTCCAGACTGTCATGCGGCGAGGGGCCGTCGATGTTCTCTGCAAAAATCGTCGGCTCTTTCAACTTCCCGATGTCGTGAAAGAAGGAAGCCGTCCGGCAGAACAGCGCGCGCGCGCCGATTGCCGCCGCCGCCTTTTCGGAGAGATCGGCGACATTCAGCGTATGGTGCCAGGTGCCGGGCGCCTGTTCCTTCAATTCGTCCAGCAGACGGTGATCGCTGCCAAACTCGACGAGCGTCACATCCGATTGTTCCCCCAGCAGCCACTCCATCACCGGCAGGATGGCCAGCACCATGAACGCGGACATCAGGCCCATTCCCATCGGCACGAGGGCGGCCGCGGAGACGGCATCGAGCGGTTCCCTCGCGAGCCCTGCGTCCAAGGCCGCGATGATCCCGAGGATCAAACCCGCGCCGCCCCCTGCCCGCATGACCCTGCTCCGCGTGGGGGCGCGCCGCAGCATAAGGACGGCGGCGACGCATGAGGCCAGACTCCCCCCCAGGGGCAGGGGTCCGGGGTCAGCGCGCAGATAAAGCATTGCCACGCCGCTCAGACTGATCAGCGCGCCGAATCGCCCTCCCAGCAGCACAACCGCGAGGCCTGTTGTCAGGAACCAGGGCGTCCAAAGCCATGCGTCCCGCGGCCACGCGCCCCAGGACAGCGCCTCGGTGGCGGGTCCGATCTCCACAGCCGCGCGCAGCAGGATGGCCTGAGGCACGATCAACAGAATGCAGTTTCGCAGACTGCGACTTTCACGACCGCCTTTGGGCCAGAAACGGAGACGAAACAACCAGAACGCCGCCGCCATCAGACCAAACCCCAGGGCGGTGGCCAGAGATTCCGGCTCGAGCCAGTCCGCTTCCACCGGGGTTGCCTCTCCGACAATCGCAAACGGCACGGGCAGGAAGAGCACCACCGCCGCTGCCGCAGTTGCCAGCGCCAGGACCCAGCCGCCGCCGTTTTCCACCTTGTTCTCTTCCATGCTCAAGCAATGTCCGTCCTGCCGTTGATTCCTAAATTCATGGGCAACGGACATCCTGAATTCCCCGCGACACTTCTGCAACCCCTCCTTCAAGGGCTGGTGTTGCCTGGCTAACCATCTACCGTCAAGAATGTTGCGAGATTCTGGGGTTCCTTTTTAAGCCTTAGAGGCGATTTTTGTCCCCGTTTTTCGCTTCTAACGAAATCGGGGTGCTTATCGCGCCAAAATGCGAACCGCCCTCAGACTCTTCGACCTGTCCCTCCTCGACCACTGTCTGA
>DATKEE010000096.1:0-7762 GCA_035544555.1 Candidatus Methylomirabilota bacterium | reverse complement strand
GGGTGCCGAGGATGACCGGCCGGGCGTAGCGATAAACGGTGGTGTGATCGATTTGGAGCAACATGAGGACCCGGAACGATTAAAAGGGCTGGCGGGGGCGCTTTCAACTCCCGTCCATCATTTGTTTTGCGGTCCACCGGGACGGGGGCATCGTCTGCCTAATTGTTGTTACAATTGTAACAAAGTTTGGTCGACGGATCCGGGCATGGCGGGGGATCGCTTGCGGCGCTCCGGGGGGATGCATGCGGGAAACGCGGAGGGTTGCTGTTGCAGAACCGGGTGGATGGCCTCATGCTCCCAAGACTGCCATGAAACGATTTCTCCTCTCGCTGACCGGCATTGTCTCCATCGCCCTCGCCGTGATGCCGTCCGTGTCCGAAGCGGCGGACCGGCCGCACATTTTGTGGATCACGAGCGAGGACAACGGCCCGCATCTGGGGGCGTATGGGGACACCTACGCCACCACGCCGAACCTGGATGGTCTGGCCGCGCGCGGCATGATTTATTTGAATGCCTGGTCCACCGCGCCGGTCTGCGCGCCGGCGCGCACCACGATCATCTCGGGGATGTATCCGACCTCCACGGGTTCGCAGCACATGCGGAGCATGACGCGGCTGCCGGAGGGATTCCGGATGTATCCGCAGTTTTTGCGCGAGGCGGGTTACTATTGTTCGAACAACAGCAAGGAGGATTACAACCTGCGGAAGCCGGGCAGGGTATGGGACGATTCCTCGAATGAAGGGCACTGGCGGAATCGCGAACCGGGCCAGCCTTTTTTCGCCATCTTCAATTTCACGACGACGCACGAGAGCCAGATCCGCAGCCGTCCGCACACGAAGAAGCATGATCCGCGGAAGGTGCCGGTGCCACCGTATCATCCCGACACGCCGGAGACGCGTGAGGATTGGGCGCAGTATCATGACAAGATGACGGAGATGGACGCGCGGGCGGGTGAGTTGTTGAAGCAGCTCGAGGAGGACGGATTGGCGGGGGACACGATCATTTTTTATTACGGGGATCATGGATCGGGGATGCCGCGTTCCAAGCGCTGGCTTTACAATTCCGGACTGCGGGTGCCGTTGATTGTTTATGTTCCCCCGAAGTTCGCGCATCTGGCTCCCGAGGGGTATGTGGCGGGGGGCAGCAGCCGGCGGCTGGTGGGGTTCATTGACCTGGCGCCGACGGTGTTGAGCCTGGCGGGAATCAAGCCGCCCGATTACCACCAGGGCCACGCCTTCATGGGACCGCATGCCACGGAGGCCCCGGCGCATCTGTTCGGGTTTCGGGACCGCATGGACGAACGCTACGACCTGTCGCGCGCGGTTCGGGACGAGCGCTATCTTTACATCCGGAACTACATGCCGCACCGGCCGCAGGGGCAGTATCTGGACTACATGTTCCAGACACCCACCACGCGGGTGTGGAAGGAGATGTATGACGCGGGAGAACTCCAGCCGCCCAGGACGTATTTCTGGGAGCCCAAACCGGTCGAGGAACTTTACGACATGCAGAATGACCCGCATCAGGTGGACAATCTCACCGGTTCGCCGGGGCATCGTCCGGTTCTCGAGCGGTTGCGCAAGGCTCATCGCGATCATGTGCTCGAGGTTCGAGACTTGGGATTTTTGCCGGAATCGGAAATCCACTCGCGTGCGGCGGAAGGAACGCCTTACGAATACGGACAAAGCCGCGATTACCGGCTTGGAAGGATCCTGGATGTGGCGCAACTGGCGGCATCGAATGATCCGGGTGCGCCGGGGACATTGCGCAGGCGGCTCGAGGATTCGGATCCGGCGGTCCGCTACTGGGCGGTGATGGGCTTTCTGATCCGCGGAGAGGAGGCGGTCGGGGAGACGCGCGCCAGTTTGCGTCTGGCCTTGGAGGATGACTCGCCGAGCGTGCGGGTGCTGGCCGCGGAGGCATTGGGCCGTCACGGGAACGTGGTGGACGTGGAACTCTCCCTGAAGGTTCTGGCGGCGCACGCGGATCTCCGGAAGCACGGCCTGTTTGTGGCGTTGCTGGCCTTGAACGCGATTGATGGCCTGGGCGGAAAGGCCGCGCCGATTGCCGGGACGATTCGCGAACTGCCCACCCGGGATCCGGTGCTGGACAACCGGTTGTCGAGTTACGCGCAGCGCCTGGTCGAGAAGATCCTGGAGGACCTGGCCAAACTGGAGGCTGACAAACTGGAGGCTGGGGAAAAGTAACCCGTCTGCCGCGGGGGTCCTCAATTCACGAATATGCTCAGGCCATTGCCCGATTCGAAGTGGAACTTCACCACCGCGGCTCATTTGTTGAATCGCGCGGGTTTTGGCGGTCCTCCGGCCGCAATCGAACGGCTGGTGAAACTCGGCCTGGACGGCGCGGTGGATTGGCTGGTTGATTACGAGAAGGTTTCCGATCCGACGAAGCCGCCCGAGTGGGCCCGGCCGGATCCCACCCGGTTTGAAATGGCGCAGGCCAACCGAAGGATACGGCAGGAGGTGGGGAAGGCCGGCGGGGAGGAACTGGAGGCATTCGAGCGGAAGCGGAGGGAAAGGGCGCGGATGGAGCGCCAGGAGCAGAACCGCCAGATGATCGAGTTGCGCGGCTGGTGGTTGAAGCGCATGGCGGAAGGGCCTCGTCCGCTCCAGGAGAAACTGACCCTGTTCTGGCACGGGCACTTCGCCACCAGCGCGCAGAAGGTTCGCGATCCCTATTACATGTGGCTTCAGAACGAGACGTTCCGAAGCCGGGTCTCGGGCGGCTGGTTCGATCTGCTCTCCGCCGTCACCCGCGATCCGGCGATGCTTCTCTGGCTCGACCAGGCGCAGAGCCACCGGCGGCGCCCGAACGAGAATTACGCGCGGGAAGTGATGGAGTTGTTCTCGCTGGGGGAGGGGAACTACACCGAACAGGACGTTGGCGAAGTGGCCCGCGCCTTCACCGGACTGACGCTCGACCGGCGAAACCAGCGTTTCGTGTATCGTCCGGCAATGCACGACCCGGGCGTCAAAACGGTGCTGGGCCAGACTGGGAATCTGGACGCGGATGCCGTCCTCGAACGCATCCTGGCGCACCCTTCGGCGGCGCCATTCATCTGCGGCAGGCTGTGGCGCTTCTTTGCGTCGGAGAATCCGCCGGAAGGCGTGGTGGACGCGCTGGCGGGAGTCCTCCGAAAACACGACCTTCAATTCAAGCCGGTGCTCGGGACGCTGTTTCGGTCGGAGGAATTTTATCGGGACGATGTCATGCGCCAGCAGATCAAGAGTCCGGTGCAATGGCTGGTGGGGGGGGTGCGGATGCTGGAGCGGGACCTGCCGGCCGCGCCGGTGGCGGCGGCTCTCCTCGCCAGCATGGGACAGAATTTGTTCGCCCCGCCGAACGTGAAGGGGTGGGACGGCGGTTTGAGCTGGATCACCACCAACAATCTTCTGGCCCGCTACAATTACACGGCGGTGCTGGTCTTCGGTGACCTTTCCGTGTTGCGCGCCGCGGGCGGCCCGATGATGGGGATGAGAAGCCAGGGCGCAAGCCGGCGGGCGCGGGATGCCGGCGCGAGCGTGGAGCGAATTCTGAACGACTCCGACCGTGCCCGTGTGGACACTTTGATCGCGGCGCTCGAACGCCGGCTGCTCCAGTCGGGATTGAAGGAGAAGCAGCGGCAGTCGCTGGCCGGTTTCCTGGAGTCCAGAAGCGGACTGAGCGACGACGATCTGCTGCACGCGATCCGGCTTGTCATGAGCACCCCGGAATATCAACTGACCTGACAGCGCGTCCCATGAAACACGAACCCATTCTCCGAACCCGCCGCGAGTTTCTCCGTTCCGGCATCCTGGGTGGCGCGATGGCCTGGACGGTGCCGTCGTTCCTGGCCCACACCTTTTCCGCATTGCACGGCGAGTCATCAAATCGCGCGATTCAGACGGCCACCGGCGTGGACGGCACCATTCTGATCGTCCTGCAAATGGCCGGAGGCAACGACGGAGTCAACACGGTGGTGCCGTACGCGGACGATCATTACCATCGCGCGCGGCCCCGGCTGGCCCTGCCCGAAAAGCGGATTCTCAAACTGAATGACACCCTGGGGCTGCATCCGTCGCTGGAGGGACTGAAGACATTGCACGACGCCGGCCAACTCGCCGTGGTTCAAGGGGTGGGTTATCCGAATCCGAACCGTTCGCACTTCCGGTCCACGGAGATCTGGCAGACGGCCAGTGACGCCGACCGGGCGGAGCGCCACGGATGGTTGGGCCGCTATTTCGACAATGCCTGTCCGGGGGCCGATCCGACGGTCGGGGTGAGCATCGGACGACAGATGCCGCAGGCGTTCGCGAGCCGGCAACCACTGGGGGTCAGCCTCGACAATCCGAGAAACTATCGCTTCATGAACGACGGGGATTCCCGCGACGGGACTGAGGATTCGATGGAGCAGTTGTTTCGTGATTTCAACGCGCCGGAGGATGTCGCCGGCGGGGAGGACGCGGCCGGCGGCAGCATTGACATGCTGGCGGGCGGCACCTCGAGCGAGCTTTCGCCGCTGGATTTCCTGGAGCGGACGGCGCTGGATGCCCGGGTGAGTTCGGACCGCATTCTTGAAATCACCCGGAAGGCCACGAATCAGCCCGCCTATCCCGCGACGCGACTCGCCAACTCGCTGAAGCTGGTGGGCCAGCTCATTGGCGGCGGCCTGTCCACACGGGTCTATTACGTTTCGCAGGGGGGATACGACACCCACACCAACCAGGCGGGCGCGCACGAGCGGTTGCTGCGGGAGATGAGCGACGCGGTGAAGGCGTTTGTCGCGGACCTGAAGGCACAGGGCAATTTTGAAAGGGTGCTGATCATGACGTTCAGTGAATTCGGCAGGCGCGTGGCCGAGAACGCGAATGGCGGAACCGATCACGGGGCGGCGGCTCCGCTTTTCGTGATGGGATCCAGGATCAAGGCGGGCCTGCACGGGACATATCCCAGTCTGAATCCGGAGGAGTTGCTTCGAGGGGATCTGAAGTTCTCCGTGGATTTTCGTTCCGTCTATGCGGGTGTGCTGGAGCACTGGTTGAAGACCCCGAGCGAACCCGTGCTCGGACGAGCCTTCGCGCCATTGGGGCTGGTTTGAGCTCCGCGTGCCGGTGCCGAAAGAGAGTGTCGCGCGTGCCATGGCTTCCGATTCCCACCGATTGATTGTCTTCGTCAAGGCGCCGCGTCCCGGCGCGGTCAAGACTCGTCTCGCCCAAACCCTGGGCGCCGCCACCGCGTGCGATGCCTACCATCAACTGATCGCGACGCTGCTTGGGCGGATCGCGCCATTGGAGGGCGTGGAACTCCGCTACACACCCGGCGATGCCCTGCCCGAAATCGCGCCGTGGGTGAGGGCGGGATGGGATGCGGTGGCGCAGGGAGACGGAGATCTGGGGGAGCGGTTGGCGCGCGCGATTCGGGAGGGCTTTGAGAGCGGCTGCCGGCGCGTGGTGGTGATCGGCTCGGATTGCCCGTGGATGGACGCGGAGGATGTGCGGCGGGCCTGGGAGGCGTTGGAGGCGGACGACGTGGTGCTCGGACCGGCGATGGACGGGGGTTATTGGCTTATCGGATTGAAAGCGCCTGCCAACGGGTTGTTTCAGGGGATCGAATGGAGCAGTGGCTCGGTGTTTTCACAGACGGTGGAACGGGCGCGGTCCGCCGGGCTGACGGTGCATCGACTGCGTGAACTGGAGGATGTGGATACGGAGGCGGCGTGGCGGCGGTTCCAGGAACACTTCAATCCTTCGCGGCGATCATCCCGGTCTGGCGGGCGTAGTTGAAGATGCCGCCGGCGTCCACGACGGGACGCACGTCTCCAAGCGGTTTGAAGGAGTGGACTTTCCCGGTGTTCTTGAGGGTCACGGTGCAGGCGTCCAGATCGACGGTGACCTCATCGCCCGTCTTGAGGATTTCGCAGAGGCGATCGATGCATTCGCAGGGATAGAGTTCGCCGGTGGCGACGCAATTGCGGAAGAAGATGCGCGCGAAGCTTTCGGCAATGACGACCTTGCAACTGGCCGAACCCATGGCGATGGGGGCGTGTTCGCGGGAGCTGCCGCAGCCGAAATTTCGACCGGCGACCACGATGGGATACTCGCTGTCCAGGGCGCCCTCCTGGACGTAGCGCACCGGGTATTGCGATTCGGGCAATCCCCAGAGGGCGTAGGATCCCAGCTTCTCGTATTCCTCGGGGATCGTCGGGATCAGATTCAGAAATTGGGCGGGGATGATCTGATCGGTGTCGATGTTGTCCCGGACGACATAGACGGGACCGCTGATGACGGATTGCATGAGTGGAATGTGGCGGGGGAGAGGCGGGTTTTCAACCAGAATTCCCGGACGGGGTGCTTCCCGCTTGCCCGTGCGGGGGTGGTTTCTATAATGCCGCGATGCTCGATATCAAAGTAATTCGCGAACAAGCGGATACAATCAAGAAACGACTGGCGGCGCGGGGCAATGCGGAGGAGACGAACAAGCTTGTGGACGCGGTTCTGAAGAATGATGAAGAGCGGCGTCAACATTTGAGCGAGGTCGAGCAATTGAAGGCGCAACGCAACCGGGTCTCGAAGGAGATCGGGGCGTTGATGGCGCAAAAGAAAACTGAGGAGGCGGAGGCGCGGAAGGCGGAGACCAAACAGATTGGGGAACGCATTGCGGAGCTGGACGGCAAGGTCTCGGGTGCGGAGTGGTTGCGGGACGAATCCATGATGCGATTGCCGAATCTTCCCCACGCGGATGTTCCGAAGGGAAGCAGTGCGGAGGACAATTCGGTGGTGCGGGTGTGGGGACGGAAGCAGGAATTCAAGTTTGAGCCGAAGACGCACGTGGAATTGTGCGAGCGGCTCGGGCTGGTGGATTTTGCGCGCGGCGCCAAACTCTCGGGAAGCGGGTTCCTGCTGTACACGAATCACGGCGCGCGGCTGGAGCGGGCGTTGATCCAGTTCATGCTCGATCTGCACACGGGTCAGCACGGTTACACGGAGGTGTCGCCGCCGTTCCTGGTGAGCCGGGAATGCATGGAGGGTGTCGGACAGTTTCCCAAGTTCAGGGACCAGGCCTACGCGGTCCAGGAGGGGCAGGACGAGGCGACGCTGGGAGAGTTGTATCTGGTGCCGACGGCGGAGGCGCCGGTGGCGAACATTCACCGGGGGGAGATTCTGGCGGAGGACCGGCTGCCGGTTCGCTATTGTGCCTACAGCCCGTGTTTCCGGGCGGAGGCGGGCGCGGCCGGGGTGGGCACGCGCGGGATGATTCGCGTGCATCAATTTGACAAGGTGGAATTGATCCAGGTCGTGAAGCCGGAGACGGGTTACGAGGAACTGGAACGGCTGGTCGAGCACGCGGAGCGCGTGCTGCAACTGCTCAATCTGCATTACCGGGTGATCCAGCTCTGCACGGGCGACCTGGGGTTCGCGAGCGCGAAGACCTATGACATCGAGGTGTGGGCGCCGGGACAGGCGCAGTACCTCGAGGTGTCGAGCTGCTCGAACTGCGAGGATTTCCAGGCGCGCCGGATGAATTTGCGCTTCAAATCCCAATCCGGGGAAAATAGATTGCCCCACATCCTCAACGGGAGCGGCACCGCGCTGGCCCGCCTGTTTGTCGCCTTGATCGAGACCTGCCAGCAGCCGGATGGCAGCCTGAAACTGCCGGATGCGCTCGAGCGTTATCTGGGGACGGATCGCATCTCCGGCTGAACGGACCGGGCCGGGATGAGGCGGAGCGGCTGCGGGGACGCGGGATCGGACGGACGAAGCTT
>DATKEE010000095.1:0-7667 GCA_035544555.1 Candidatus Methylomirabilota bacterium | reverse complement strand
AAGTGTGACGCGCGCCTCATACGGCGCCTCCCGCAGGACATCCAGCACCGGGTTCGTCGCATACTTCCTGATGTGGTTCTGATAAATGATCCAGGGCAGATTGGCCCGGCCAAGGTCCACGACCAGAAGCAGGCCCAGTAGAATACCCGCCCACCTGACCCGCCCCCCGGCCAGCGCGCCGCTGAACACCAGCGTCATGGCCACCACGCCCAGCAACAGCCACACGACAAACCAGCCCACCTCCCCGATGCTGGACCGGGCAATTTCCCCGGCCAATGAGGTTGGAAATCCCAACTCCTGAATGTGCGCCGCCCATTTCTCGTGCGAGGCCATCATCATCACCCAACCCAGCGCGCTCACCCCCGCCACGATCAGGCAACCCACCGTCCAGCGCTTCCCGAAGGTTCGCTCCGCCCGCCACAGCTTGAGCTGCCCGCCGATGGAAGCGGTCTTCCCCGCCGCCGCCCCAAGATGATGCCGGACCAGGTGATGCAGTCCGTAGCCAAATAGAATCAGCAACGCGAAATGAAACACGTGCATGAACTTGATCGGATTCCGGATGGTCGAGAAATAGGGCAGCGCATACACGAACTGGTAGAATGGCGCGTGCCGCCCCCACGCCAGCAAGACAGAGATCAACGCCACGCCGCACCAAAACCCGATCCACCTGCGCTCCCGAAGGGCATACCCTCCCGCGTTCCCCCGCAAAGCCTGCGCCGCTCCCCACAGCGCGATCAGCACCACCAGCACGCCCGCGTATTCGCCGGCGCCCGACGACCGCGACGTCTTCACCTCCGGCACCTGACCCACCGCGCCCCAGTAATTGCGCCCCTCCGAGTCCATCCGATATCCAAACAATCCGGGAATGATCACCCGAAGCGTTTCAATTTTCGGCAGGCTCCAGACGGTTGCCTGAACCCATCTGCGTTCCCGCGACTCCTCGTCCTGCTCCATCCCCGACACACCCTGCACCTGGGTTTGGATCATCGTGCTGAGACCGTGCGCGGCCGTCAAAGCCGCGAACACCGCGATGATCGCCACCTTCCCCGCCCCGACGACGAGCCGCCTTCGCAGAGCCCCCTCCCAGGTCCAACTGTGGAACAGCACATACGCGGCGATACACAGGCTGAACAACGCCCCCACGTCGAGTCCGTCCATCACCCCCATCCCCACCGCCAATCCCGCCACCAGCGGGGATAACCAGCCCCACTTCACCGGCCGCGTGTGCAACGCCGCCAGCGCCAGGAACGAGGTCCCCATGCAGAGCGCTCTCGACGTCTGCCCCCAGCAGACATTGGAAAAAACATTCGAGTTCAGCGCCGCGGCCAGCCCACCGAGCACACACACCAAGGGCCCAAAACCAAGCTGCCGAAAGCACAACCCCGCCGAAAGTCCGAGAAAGAACAATGAAAACGGCGGGAAAAACTTCAGGAACTGAACCGGAGTCAGAATGGAATTGACCGCGTAATTGATGTCCGGCGCCGCGCTGGGCATCGCATACCCCACCCAGTTCAAATCCGCCCAGTAACCAAAAAATGTCCCCGGCAATTGATCCGCCTCCGAACTGATCAATCCCAGCGTGCGGTCATTCGAAAAAAGAACCTTCCCCCTCTCAAAACTCTCCGCGAACAGGATGGCCAGGACCGCAAGCAGACACAGTCCCAGAATCGCAAAACTGATCGCGGGACGATCCTCCGCCCTGCCGGGGGATGCGGGTTCAACTCTGGGGTCAGCCATGATTCGAACGATGATGACAAGGCCCCGGATGTCCTCCACTCGGAGCCTGTTTTAAAAATCGAAGGGCAACCCCGCCCGGCCTTCGTAAATGCATGCGCCGGACTCTAGCGGAATCCTTCCCCACCCGCCAATCGTTAAGAACCTGCCTGAAAATTTCCAGGTTGACTTCCCCCCCTCCCATGACCAAATCCGCGCGTTGCGCGACGGCCCTCCAGCCGCCATCATCCCTGCCTCCGGGATCTCCCCGCCGCGCGCATCGACGCCGGTTCGGACTGACCGGCATTCACAATGAACAACAAGTTGAACATCGGTTGCGGCCCCGACATCAAGCCGGACTACATCAATCTCGATTCGCTCAAGCTCGACGGGGTGGACGTGGTTCACAATTTGAACCGGATTCCCTACCCGTTCCCGGACGGGCAGTTCGACGAAATCTACGCCTCCCACGTCCTCGAACACGTCGATGATCTCATCGCCGTGATGGGGGAGATCCGGCGCCTGCTGCGCCCGGGCGGACGGTTGGTCGCCCGAGTGCCGCATTTCTCCTGCGGCGTCAGTTATCGCGATCCCACCCACCGCAGACTCTTCAGCCACTTCACATGGGACTATTTCACCGATGATTGCTTCTATGGACTGCCCCGCTTCCGCATCGTCCATCGAAAACTCAACTTCACCCGCTGGGCCATGCCCGCCCTCAACATCGTTTTCAATCCGCTGATCAACCTCAGCCCCGCCCTTTACGAGCGTTTCTTCTGCTGGATGCTCCCCTGCGCCGAATCCCACTGCACACTGGAGGCTGCCTGATGCGCGGTTCCACCGGGCCCGACTCCGCCTTCCCGCGCGCGCCCCGCACCCCCTCCATGACTCCGCGGATCTCCATCCTGCTTTGCACTTACAACGGGCGTGACCTCGTCGGCTCCTGCCTCGAGTCCATTCTCCGTCAGTCGGTCCGCGAGATCGAGGTGCTCTGCATCGATGGCGGAAGCCGGGACGGAACCCTTGAACTCATCCAGGACCAGGCCGCCCGCGATCCACGCGTCCGATTGATTCACAATCCCAACCGCCTCCCCGAAGGCCGCGGCAATGGCAAATGGCTCGGATTTGAACAGGCCCGCGGCAGCCTCGTCGGCATCGTGGACCAGGACAACGTCCTCCAGCGCGACGACCTGTTCGAACAGGCGATTCACGCCCTCGAACAGGATCCCCGCCTGCTCGGCGTCCTGGGTGGATTGCGTCATGACCGGCGCGATCCGCCCATCGTGCGTTACATCTCCCTCTTCGGAACCGACGCCTTCTTCGCCTATCGCTCGGTCGATTTCCTTCGCTGGACCCGCATCCCCGCCTCCTCGGACGCCGACCACCGGCACGGGCATGAGCAGTTTGAACTTTCCACCGACAACCTTCCCCTGACCGGCGGCAACTGCTTCTTCTACAGAAAACCGGACGTCCTCGAGGCCGGCGGCTATGACCAGGACGTGCTGCTGGTGCGCCGGCTCGTATCCGGCGGCCGCTCCCGGCTGGCCATGGTTCCGGACGCCACGAAACATTACGCGGAACGCGGACTGACACGACTGGTCTCGAAGAAATTCTTCTGGGCGAAAACATTCTTCACCGCCGGCACCGAGCGCTTCGATTATCTTCCGCGAACCGCGCTCGAACGGCGCGCCTTCTCCCGCAACCTGATCTTCAATCTCTTGATCGTTCCCAACCTCCTCACCATCCGTCCTCACCTCCGCCGGACCGGCGACCCGGTCTGCTGGCTGTTCCCGCCCATCGCCTTCCTGACCACGATTGCCTACGGCCTCCACTTCCTCGCCGGCAAAGTCCACCGCTCCTGAAAGCGATTCGCATGTGGCAGCGGACTAACGTTTGATTGTCGGTATCGGTATCGCAATCGGTATCGGTATCGTTTCCCTGTTGTCCCTTGCCGGCCGCCACCCCGCAACAAACGTCATCTGTCCCACGTCCAGAACCCTGTTCTCGTTTCCTCTCGATACCGATACCGATAGCGACCCCGACCCCGATGATTCCTGTCACTTCCCATCCCCTCTCAGCTCTTGCTCATGATCCCGTCCCGCTTCGCCGCCGCCATCACGATCCGCCCTCCCAGATCCTTCACAAACGGCACCCGCTTCAGACAGCCCAGCGCCATTCGCACCAGCCCCCGCGGCTCGAAGAACGCCGAATACGTGGTGAAAGAAAGCAGCCGGTATCCCTGTCCCCGAAAATGACGCCTGAGCCAGATCGGCGACATCAGATTGCAGGCGTCCCGGTCCCCCGCCACCACGTCCAGCTCATACTCCTCCACCGTCCGCAACCGTGTCCGGATGCAATCCCGTAACAACCGCGCGGGCTTCTTCATAATGTTGCGCGGTGTCCGGGCGTAATTCACGGAAACCAGATTGCACCACAGGTTCGGCGTCTGCAGCACGAAGACTCCCCCCGGCTTCAACACCCGGTCCATCTCCGCCAGCGCCCGCTCCAGCGCGGGCACGTGCTCCACCGCATCCGCCGAACACACCACGTCGAATGTCGCGTCGGGAAATTCGAGCGCCGTCAGGTCCATCCTCCGGAAATACCCGCCCCGACGCCGCGCGCGCGCCACGTAGGTCTCCGAGAAATCAACCCCCTCGATGAGCGGCCTGTCTTCGTGCAGGTGGGCGGTGGTGATGCCGGTGCCGCAACCGCAATCCAGTATCCGGCTCGCGGGCGTGCTGTGCTCCAGCACCGCCGTATAATAATCCCGAAACCAGGACGGGTCCCCTTCCTTCTGTTCGAGATGATCGAGGTAGTTCTTGTCCCTCTCGTAAAACTCTCTCGAATACTGAAAGCGCTCGTTCAATGCGTTTCTCCATCGGGCGCGGCCGGCATTCCCTTCCCACGGTCCCCCGCCTCGCCGTCCACTGGATTCACCCTTCGATTTTGACCTTCCATCCGCCGGCCGGTTGCCGGATCAGTAGGCGCTTTTCCCTTCTCCTGCAATCCCCAACTGGGCGCGATTTGCCGCCCGCTCCCCCGCTTGACGCCCCCGTGGCGATGGGCGTAGGTTGGCCACCATCCAGATCAATGGTCTCTCATCTCCTTGCTTCAACCGGTCTGACCTATGAAGAACTTGCGATCCTTGATCAACCCGGCAGTGTGCGCGCGCTGCCTCCTGCCGGTCCTCCTGTTCCTCGGTGCCCCCTCGCTGTCCGCCGACCCCGCTCAACCGGTCATCGTGGACATCCAGATCGACGGCACCAACGCCGTTGTCACCACTGATATCCCCCCGGGCATCCTTCGCGTCGTCCTCGAATCCCGCGCCCACCTCGGTGAGGGCGCCTGGATCCCCGTTGCCGTCCAACGCACCGACGGCCAGGGAACCCTCCTGACCTTCACCGTCCCCCGCTCCAATCAGATCGAACTCCTCCGCGTCCGCGCCCAGGACCACGAATCGTTGCCCCGAATCTTCTTCGACGGCCCCCGCGAGTTCTTCGGCCCCAACACCGGCGGACCCGAGGGCGTCCCCGTGTTCTTAGGGCCCGATGACGGTATTGACCGCACCGGCGCGCCCGTCGCCGGCGAGAACAATGGCGGCGATTCCCGCGAAGTCGTCGAATCCGACATCTGGAAACGTGACGGCGACACCCTGTATTTCTTCAACCAACGCCGCGGCCTTCAGGTCATCGATGTCGCGAATCCCGACCAGTCCTTCGTGCGCGGAATGCTCGATCTGCCGGCGGCGGGCGAGGAACTCTACCTCCTGGACTCCCACCACGTCGCCCTGCTGGCGCGCGATCACTGCGGCTGGATCGGTCCATCGGGGCAAAGCCGCCTCATGGTGGTGAACGCGGAGGGTGACTCCCCCGAGATCATCGCGGAACTGCCGGTGGATGGCCACATCGTCGAAAGCCGGCTCGTGGGTTCCGCCCTCTATCTCGCCTCGCAAGCCTATCAGCCTGTCGCCGATGACTCCGGCTCCTCCTGGCAATGGGGCATCCTCGTCACCTCGTTCGATCTCTCCGATCCCGCCCAGCCTCTGCTTCGCGACACACTCTGGTACCCCGGCTCCGGCGGTGTGGTTTCGGCCACCGATGTTTACCTCTTCGTCGCGATGCAGACTCAGAACGACTGGTGGCGTTCGGTCGTCCATCTCATCGACATTACCGCGCCCGATGGCGGCATGAAGGAATACGATTCCATCACCACGGCCGGCCGCGTGAATGACAAGTTCAAACTGAACTACGTGGACACTGTCTTCACCGCCATCTCGCTCACCAGTGAACATCGCAACGGCAGGACGGTGCCGGTGACCACTCTGGAAACCTTCCGCGTCCCTCACCCCGCGAGCGCCGGTCCAGCCGGCATCACCCGGCTCGGCAGCCTGGAACTCGCCGCCGGTGAACAATTGTTCGCCACCCGCTTCGACGGCGATCTCGTCTATCTCGTCACTTTTCTCCAGATCGATCCGCTCTGGGTCGTCGATATCTCGGACCCCGAAAACCCCACCATCCACGGCGAACTCGAAGTGCCCGGCTGGTCCACTTACATCCATCCCCTTGGCGACCGTCTCCTCACCATGGGAGTCGAAACCAATCAAGCCGCCGTCTCGCTGTTCGATGTCTCCGACGTCAACAATCCCTCGTTGCTCGGTCGTGTCCTCCTCGGTGAAGGTTCCTCCTGGAGCGAGGCGAATCAAACCGAGAAGGCATTCAGTGTCCTCGAAGACGCCGGCCTCGTCCTTGTGCCCTTCCAGTCCTACACCCCCTCCGGCTACGTCGCCCGCGTCCAGCTCATCGATCTCGAGGACCAAAGCCTCACCGCCCGCGGAGTCATTCACCATCAGTTCGAGGCCCGCCGCAATCTCCTGCATCGCGACCGCGTCCTCTCCCTCTCCGGCGCCGAACTCCTCAGCGTGGACGTCACCGACCGGGACGCGCCCGAAGTCACCGGCCAACTGCCCCTCGCCTGGCCCGTGAACCGCGTCTTGTTGAGCGGGGATTTCCTCCTGGAAATCGCCGATGGCAATGGCTGGCGCGCCTCCCAGGGTGCCGCCGCCATCCGCGTCGCCACCGCCTCGGATCCCGGACTCATCCTGAATCAATTCCAACTCAACAACGCCCTGCCGATTGTCGGCGCCACCGTCCGCGATCAATCGCTCATCATCGCGCAGGCGGTCACCACCACCATCACCATCTGGCTCCCACCCACAGAGCCCACACCCAGCGAACCCGAGCCCGGCGAGTCCGAACCCCCTGAAACTCCCGAGGAACCAACTCCCACACTCTTCCTCACGGTCCTCGATCTCGGCGCCCTTCCCGACCTGTCCGTCCGCGCCACCGTGCCGCTGACCCTCGATTCGCTCGGCTGGGCACCCAGCCTCCGCCCCCTGTGGCTGAACGACAACCTCCTCGTCTGGTCCGTCGAAGGCGGTTCCCACTACTACATCCTCCCATGGCTCGATTTCGGCGATCCGTGGCTCGGACGCCCGATCGCCGGCGACTTCTGGGCTCCTTGGTACCCCGGCGGCGGCGGACGTCTGCTCGCCTTTGATGTCAGCGATCCCGGTGACCCTTCGTTCCTCTCCGACGTCAATCTCACCCGCAACAACTGGTGGAGTTTCAGCAGCGCGTTCGCGTCGGACGGCCGGATCTATCTCAGCCACCAGGCATCGGAGTTTCTCCCACACACAACCCCGGACGCGGATCAAGACCCGAATCCTGACTCCGGAGACACGGGGGAGGGAATCTGGATCCAGAAACATTTCCTCGATGTCATCGATTTCGCGGACCCGGCGAACCCCACGGTTCGAAAGCCCTTGAATATTCCGGGACAACTCCGGGGCATCTCGCATGGCGGCTCGTTGCTCTACACCATCGGCTATCATTGGGACCGGGAAACCTTCACCTCCGACTGGCGCGAATGGCTCGATGCCAGCGCCTACGACGAGG
>DATKEE010000094.1:0-6266 GCA_035544555.1 Candidatus Methylomirabilota bacterium | reverse complement strand
CGATACGACGATTGTGTCGGCGGTCAGTTCGGATTGCGACACGATGGCGCACGTGCGAACGCAGATGCCGTACGCGATGACGGCGGCGGTGCTGGCGTTGGTGCTGGGGTATGGCCCGGCAGGATGGGGGGTTCATCCGGCCTGGCTGTTGGGAGCGGGGCTGGCGGCGTGCTGGGCCATGGTGCGGTTCGCCGGCCAAAGGGGTCAGTCCTAAATACACGACCCGATTCAACAAGCGGCACAAGCTGTCGGGACATTTGTTCAGCGGGCGGTACAAGGCGCTGTTGGTGGATGTGTCGGGCGACGGGGTATTTCAGGATCGTGTGTGATTACGTCGCTTTCCCTTCGGTGGGGCCGGATTCGATATGGCCGACGAGGATGGCGCCTTCGCGGACGATGAGGGACTGGGCGCGGAGATTTCCGAAGAAGCGTGAACCGGGGTTGAGGGTGACGGTGCCGGTGGCGGCGAGATCGGAGGCGAGTTCGCCGGCGATTTCGGCGGATTCGACATCGAATCCGGGGGGATACCGCAAATGGGTGGCGGCGGGGATGAGGAGGTGCCGGGCGAACAGGTCGCCCTTGATGTCGGCGCGGGGATGGATCTCGAGCGATCCGGTAACTTCGAGGCGGCCGAGGAAGCGGCCCTTGATGACGGCGTCACCGACGATGGAGTCGGTGTTGAAGACATAGCCCTTTTCCTCGATGACGAAGCGGCCCCGGGTCTGGAAGTTTTTGGAGATGGCGTAGGCGATGAAGTAGCTGCGGAGATCGACGTGGCTGCTGCACCACTGGCACATGGTGGATTCCGCGTTTTTGGCGACCTGGAGTTCGGCGTGGCACTTGAAACAATGGACGCGCCGGCCGCGGGCGGTCTTGGGGGGGAGGGGGCCGAACGGGTCGTCTTCAGGCCGGATGCGGAAGTGTTGGGAGCATTGCTTGCAGAAGGTGGAGTAGGCCGCGGCGGACTCCTCCTGGACATTCGCGCAATGGGGGCACTTGACGGTGATCCGGGCCTGTCTGTTCGCCGGCATTCAATGGGCGGCGGGGGGCCGGGTGGACGGGTGTCAACGCGCGGGGGCCTTGGCGGGGTCGGGGAGCCGTGGTGGTTCGCCGGATTGTTTGCCGGCGGGGGTCTGGGTGGGGGCGACCTTGTTGGGGTTGACCTCGGTTTTGCCGACAAACGTCACACCCTCCTCGATGGAGAGTTTGGAGGAGGAGATGTCGCCGAACAGCTCGGTCTTGGACTTGATTTCGATCTTGTCCTTGGCGGTGACGTTGCCGGTGATCTTGCCCCGGACAACGATGGAACTGACATGGATGTTGCCGTTGACGACCGCGTTGTCGCCGAGCTGGAGACTTCCGTCGGAGTGGATATCGCCTTCGAGTTTGCCGTCAAAATTCAGTTCGCCTGAGAACTTGATGTTGCCCTTGATTTCGACGTCGGAGCTGAGTGTGTTCTTGGAGGCATTCACAGCGTTGTTCATGGGATCGATTGGCATGTCGTGAAGGTTCAGAGGGTGTAGTTATGCGGAGGATGGGGGGCATGTCAATGCTGATGCGGACGGCTGGAATGCGGCGGGAGGAAGAGACTGCAAGTTGCAAGGCGGTTGATGCAAGGCGGTGGGGGTCGGGGTGGATTGTAGTTGCGAGCGGTCCGGATGTTGCGTGGGAGGAAGTGAAATTGACCCGGTGACGCAAACCCCCTATAACACGCGACAAGTGTGGCATGGAGAACCGATTGAGACGGTTGGGGTGCGAGGTGTTTCAGGACGAAACCATCGCGGCAGGTTTCCCTCCCTTGCCCAGGTCAACCCTTCGCACCCGCGGGCTGCCGTCGTGAGGTGAGAGAAACAAGGAACGTCCAATTCGGTCCGCATGCCTTTAATTCCGGCCAGAATGCCAAAGCCCGTGTGGGTTTGGGTGATGTGTTTCGGTTTGGTGCCCGCGCTGATGGCGGCACCGGCTGAATCATTGGATGCGCGCCTGGCGCAACTGGAGCGGCGCGTACTGGAGGGTGACAACGCCGGCACGGGGGAGACGGAAACGGAGGAACAGGAACTGGAGGAACAGGAACTGGAGGAACTGGAGGAACTGGAGGAGGGGGATGGAGGCGCGAGGGAGAGGGTGTTTTATCCGTTGTTTGAAGAGCCACTTCTGACGTTGCCTGGAAATCTGGCCACGCGGGATTTTCATCTTCAACTGCCGTCGCACATCACATTTCTGAGCGGGTCGGAGTTGCGACTGGTTTTGTATCCCTCGGAGGAGGTGCTGTCGGCGATCTGTACGTACACCGTATCGATCAACGGGATGGAATTGAGCGGTGCGGTGGTTGAACCGGCGGCGTCTGAAGTGCCGGACCGGTCCGGATTGCGGGTGCGATTTCCGGTTCCGGCCACGGGGTTGCAGCACGGCTGGAACCGGGTGACGCTTCGTTTTCGACTGCAGCACGATCCCGGTCTGGAAGCCGGAGCGGAAGCCGGCGCATGGCTTCTGGAGCGGGAGGAGAACCGCCTTCGGATTGAGTTCGAGCGTCTGCCGCTGTTTCCGGAACTGCCGAGATTTCCGTTCTCCTACACGGAGGGATTGCTGCTTCGGCGGGGTGAGCGGGAGGACACCCGGGTGGGTCCGCATCTGGCGATCCTGTTGCCGCGTGATGTGCGGGACGTGCATTTGAGGGGTTGCGCGATTCTGGGCGCCCGGCTGGGTCAAACGGGTTATTTCAAACCGGAAGACTGCACGTTCGCGAATCTGGAGCGGTGGGAGGAGGCGTCACAAGGGCGGCACGTGGTGGTGGTGGCGACCCGCGAGGAATACACGGGCCTTCCGATTCCGTCGGATTTTGCGCCCGTGCTCGCGGGGCTGGCGCCGGGACAGGGCTTTATCGGGGAGAGTTTGCGTGGCGAAGGACGCGAGGCCCGACGCTGGTTGATTGTGAGCGGCGCGGATGACGAGGGGCTGGAGAAGGCGTTGTTGACACTGGGCAGCGGTCCGGCGCTGGAGTCCGCGCCTCCGAATCCGAGTGTATTGGACAGCGTGCCGCCGTTGTCGGAGGAGACCGAGAATCTGACGCGGCCGGGGCCGGGAGAGGTGACATTCCGAAGGCTGGGATCCGGGGTGGTCTCGATGCGCGGAGTTTTTGAGAGCGAGGCTTCGGTGTCGGGCTGGCGATTGCCGCCGGGGTATCAACTGGGAAGCAACAGCCGGGTGACATTGCACCTGGACCCTTCGCGGTCGCTGCGGCCGGAAGGTTCCTGGCTGGATGTCCTGGTGAACGGGGAGGAGATCGGCCGGTGGAAGCCGGGGGATGAAACGGGGAGATTGAACATGGTGACATTCGAACTCCCGGCGGGGCTGAAGGGGCGGGATCCGATGGTGCTGGGATTTCGGGCTCATCTGGATGTGGGACCGGTTTCCTGCGAGGACGAGGTGGAGGTTGCGGCCTGGTTGAATCTGGGAGGGTATTCGACATTGGAGGTTACGGCCGTGCCGGTGGCCGCGGTCGGTGTGGGGGCGATTGAGGAGTCTCTGCTGCGGGATGCATTCATGCGGAAGGCCGCGATCCTACTGCCCTGGGAACCCTCGCTGCGGGACATCCGGCTTCTGTTTGATTTGTCGTTGCATCTGGGCGCGCGGCTGCCGTCGTCACCGGTGTTGTGGCCTGAGGCGCTGCGATTTTCGGCGGCGAACCCGCCTGTGGGGCATCGAGTGGAGGGGCGGAGTGTGATGGTGCTTGGGCCGGTCCGGATTTGGGAGGGTGCGGTTTCCGGGAGGGTGCCGGTGTTGGTGGACGGTGATTCGGAGTATCCGGAAGCCGTGCGGATTCAGGGACGGAGGCATGATCTGGACGAGTTCGAACCGACGGTGGCCATGGTTCACATGAGGCCATCGCCGTGGTCACCCGGGGCGGAGATGATTCTGGCGGGCGGCTGGCGTGATCTGGGGGGTGAATCCTTGAGGCGCTGGCTGTTTGAGCCGGAGGTGCGATCCCGCATCCATGGCGACCTGGCGGCGGTGGACATTGAAGGGCGGGTGGCGCTGTATGATCTGGGGGCGTTCAATGAGGAATCGTTTGCGGAACGGTTGAAGCGGATGATTCCGGCGGGCCTGTCGGCGGCGGAGACGCGCCATTTTCTGGCGCAGGAGGAGGCGCGGATGGAGGATGCCCGGAAGACGAACTGGATGCTGGCTCTGGTATTTGGGTCGTTGCTCATTCTGTTGTTGGGTTTGCGGGTGTGGTTTATGTGGCGCCGGATGCGGCTGAGAAATCTACGCGAGGGCCGGGGATCCCATGGGGAGGTGATGACATGAGACGGATGCTGCTTGCGGGAGGTTTGTGTTTGTTGCATGCCGTGCTCGCGGGACCGGCGGCGGAGAGTGGCGGCGCCATCGCGCCATTTCGTCCGGCTCCGGAGGCGGGTTCGAATGCGGTGACGACGGTGTATTACGCCGGTACGCGGACGCCCTATTCCCTGGGGGACCATTTGGAGACGTTGCGGATGCAATTGCTGCGGGTCCGTACGCGGATTGAGATGGTGCCAATGGCGCGGGCGAAGGGGGAGGAGCCAGGATCGAGCGATTACGTGGTGGTCTTCTGTCCGCAGCCGTTTCCGGAGATTCCGGTGGAGTTTCTTCGAGCGTTGACCGAGGTGGAGGCCCCGGTTTTGTGGATTGGGTACGGAATGGAGGGATTGCGGGAGGTCGATTCGTTTGCGGGTGTTTTTGAAGCCTCGGCATTCTCGACCGGGGCGTCGGATGGCGTGCTGCATTACTGGGGACGTGACTGGCCGGTGGGGCTGGATCCGTGGATTCCGGCGACGATTCTGGATGGGGACAAGGCGGAAGTGGTGATGACAATGCACGTGCCCGGGTCGCCGGGTCCGTCGCATCCGGTGGTGTGGCGCGTGGGGCGGGTGACCTTTGTGGCGACGGTTCCGGTGTCGGGGACATTGAGTTATCTGTTCAGTGATCTGCTGCTGGATTTTTACGGGGTGGAGGAGACGGCGGCGCCGCATGTGTTCGTGCGGATCGAGGATTATCATTTCCGCCGCGATCACGGGCATTTTCGGAGGATGGTGGATTATTTGTACGGCCGGCGGCTGCCGTTCCTGGTGGCGGTGATTCCGGCGGATCGGGATCCGGAGACCGGGGAGGTGCGGGGCATGGATTCGAACCCGGAGTTTGTGTCGGCATTGCGATACGCGCAGGGGCGTGGGGGACGGTTGATCCTGCATGGGTATGTGCATGCGGAGGGGGAGGAGCCGGGTCAGGGACATGAATTCTGGGACGCGGGAAAGGATCGTCCGCTGGAGGGGTTGACGCCCGGGGAAGCGCGTCGGCGGATGGAGAGCGGGGTGCGGATGATGTGGGATCAGGGATTGTTTCCGCTGGCGTGGGAGACGCCGCATTACGCGGCTTCGAGGTCCATTTACGCCGAAGTCGGGCGGGTATTTTCGACGGCGGTGGAGCGGGTGCAACTGAGCGACGCGACGCATCTGGAGACCCATGAAGCCGCGGGGCTGACCCGGGACCGGCACGGGCGGCTGATTGTGCCGGAGAATCTCGGGTATGTCCTGGACGCGGAGGAGGGCGCTTTTGAAGGCATCCTGAGCCGGGCGGGGATTCTGATGGACCTGAGGGGATCCATCGGGGGTTGTTACATTCATCCGTATCAACGATTGAACAAGCTGGCGGGATTGATCGAGGCATTGGAGGAGTTTGAGAGGCCATTTCTGGATCTGGCGGAGCTGGATCACTGGGTGGAACTGCCCGACGGGTTGTTGTTGGTGGGCGGAGCGGAGCGGGCGGTGACGTTGGAGGAGCAGATGGTGGAATGGCGGGCGTATGACCGGTCCGGGCGCGTGATCCGGGAGGAACGGGATCCATTGCCGTTCTCGGGGGTCAAGACCTTTCGGAGGCGGGGTGTGGGGGATTACGAACTGTTTCGTTTCAGGAGGGGCGAGCCATGATTGATTTGAAGAGAAGAACCGCGTTCTGGGCGGCCCTGTTGGTCAGCGTGTGCCTGGCAGCCGGCCAGCAGACCGCGACCGAATTGGAATCGCTGAAGTTTGGCGCCTACGAGCACTATGAGCGGGGCCGGATTGAGGAGGCGATTGAGGCTTTCCGGCTGTACCTGGAGCGGCGTCCGGCGGATTTGCGGGTGAAGTTCGATCTGGCGATGTTGTTGTCCGAGTTGAGCCGGGATGAGCAGGCGGCCGCGCTGTTGGAGGAAATCCGGCGGGAGGAACCGCGTCATGAAGTGGCGGCAT
>DATKEE010000093.1:0-3758 GCA_035544555.1 Candidatus Methylomirabilota bacterium | reverse complement strand
CTCGTTTCCCTCAATGAGCGCGGTTGCGTGGACCTGGACCACATGGCCGGATTGCTTGGCCAACCCGTGGAGGAATTCCTGCCTGACCTGAAGGGCCTCATCTTCCGGAACCCCCAGACCGACCAATGGGAAACCGACGATCAGTATCTCTCGGGCAATGTCCGGGAAAAGCTGGCGGTCGCCGAAGCCGCCGCGCTCACCGAGCCGCGGTTCGGGGAAAACGTCCAGGCTCTGGAATCCGTTCAGCCCGCCGACCTCGCGGCAACGGACATTGACGTGCGGCTCGGTTCGGCTTGGCTGCCACCGGAAGAAATTGAGGAATTCACGAACGCTTTGCTTAACGTTTCGGGCGGCGTCGGGGTCGGCCACATCCATGCACTCGGCACATGGCACGTCAACGGCAATTGGGAGGCGAAATGCGCAACGGCCAACACGACCGATTGGGGAACGGACCGCTACACTGCGCTCGAACTCATCGAGGCTTCACTGAATCTCAAGACGCCCACGGTGTACGACCTCAATGAAGACAAGAAGCCGGTCGTCAACGCCCAGGCGACCGAGGCCGCGCGCGAGAAACAGGAGCGCATCAAGGAACACTTCAAGCAATGGGTCTGGTCGGATGACTCCCGGCGTGAGCGGCTCTGCCGGCTCTACAACGACACGTTCAATCACACGCGTCCGCGCACGTTCAACGGGGATCACCTGACCCTGCCCGGGGCCAGCGGGGCCGTCCAACTGCACCCCCATCAGAAGACCGGGGTCTGGCGCATCCTGCAAACGCCCAACACGCTGCTCGCCCACGTCGTTGGCGCGGGCAAGACCTACACCATGGTCGCGGCCTCCATGGAATTAAAGCGCCTGGGTCTTGCCCGCAAACCGCTCTTCACCGTGCCCAACCACATGCTCGGCCAGTTCTCCTCCGAACTGCTCACATTGTACCCGGGCGCCAACATCCTGGTCGCCGGCAAGGCCGACTTCGAAGCCCGGAACCGCCGAAAGCTCTTCAGCCGCATCGCCACCGGCAACTGGGATGCCGTCATCGTGACGCACTCCGGTTTCGAGCGCATCCCGCTGGGCCAGGATACCCGGCGCCGATTCTTCGAGGAACAGCTTCACGAACTGGAGATGATCAAACGGGAGCACGCCGATTCGAGCAACCGGCGCCTGGTCAAGGAGCTCGAACGGGCCAAAAAGCGGCTGGAGGCCCGGTTGCAGGGTCTGGCCGCGGAGCAGCGAAAGGACAACACGCTCACCTTCGAGGAACTCGGCGTGGACCGCCTCTTCGTGGACGAGGCCCACTTCTTCAAGAACCTGTTTTACCTGACAAAAATGTCGCGGATTGCGGGCCTGCCGCAGACCGCCAGCGAAAGGGCGTTCGACATGTTCCTCAAGGTGCGGCATGTCCAGGCGCTCAACGGCGGCGGGGGAGTGGTCTTCGCCACCGGCACACCCATCGCCAACAGCATGGCCGAGATGTTCACCATGCAGCGGTATCTCCAGCCGGAGGAGCTGAGGAAGCACCGGCTGCATCACTTCGATTCGTGGGCGGCCACCTTCGGCGAACCGGTGACAGCGATGGAGCTTTCCCCCGATGGAGCGGGTTATCGATTGAATACGCGATTTGCCCGGTTCATCAACGTGCCCGAACTGATGCAAATGTTTCGTCAGGCCGCCGACGTCCAGACCGCCGCCATGCTCAACCTGCCCCGGCCGACGCTGCAGAATGAGAAACCGGCCATTCGCAACGCACCCGCCACCCCGGAACTCAAGGACTTTGTTCAAGCCCTGGCCGAGCGCGCTGACCGGATGAAATCGAGCAGGGTGGACCCGCGTGAGGATAACATGCTCAAGGTCACTTCCGAAGGACGTAAGGCGGCGCTCGATCCGCGGCTGATGATCCCGTCGGCCCCCGACGACCCTCAAGGCAAGGTGAACCAGGCCGTCGAGAACATTCACCGGATCTGGCAGGCGACCGGTGAGGACCGCTCGACCCAGCTCGTCTTCTGTGACCTGTCCACGCCCAGCGACAAAGGGTTCTCCGTCTATCGCGACATGGCGGACAAGCTGGGACGTCTCGGGGTTCCCCAGGAAGAGATCGCCTTCATTCAGGATTACGACTCCGATGCCTCCAAACTCTCCCTCTACCGGGACGTGCGGTCTGGCAAGGTCCGCATCCTGTTCGGCAGCACGCAGAAGATGGGGTCGGGCACGAATGTTCAGGAGCGGCTCATCGCGCTCCACCACCTCGATGCCCCCTGGCGGCCCGCCGACGTCGAACAGCGCGAAGGACGCATACTCCGGCAGGGGAACAGGAATCCAGTCGTCCAGATATTCCGCTATGTGACCGAGGGTTCCTTCGATGCCTACATGTGGCAGACCCTGGAGACCAAGGCCAGGTTCATCGCCCAGGTGATGAGCGGCGACATGACGATCCGTCGTCTTGAAGATCTGGATTCAGCCGCGCTCACCTACGCCGAAGTCAAAGCCATCGCCTCGGGCAATCCGCTGGTGATCGAGAAGGCCCGGGTCGATGCCGAGTTGATGCGGCTGACCCGCCTGCGTTCCGCCCACGCGGAGGAGCAATACCGGATTCGGACCCATCTGCGGCGAGCGCACGAGGACGCCGGGGTCTTTACCACCCGGCTTGCGAACCTGCGTCAGGACATCGCCACCCGCCAGGACACGTCGGGAGACAACTTCCGCGTCGAGCTCGACGGACAGGTGATCGAGAACCGCGGCATTGCCGGGGAATTGATCCTGCGGCACGCCGAAAGGATCAAGGACCGCTTTGGCCATGACGTTCGACTCGGGCGGTTTGCCGGGTTTGATCTGGTCCTTCGCCCCGCTTTCAACGACACCGTCGAGATCCTCGTGCGCGGCAGGAACAGCTACAGCGCCCGTGTGACCGACACGGCGCACGGCACGATTCGTTCCCTCGAAGCCACCGTTCAAGGTTTCGAGGACCGGGCCGTGAAACTGGAGTCGGACATCACCGATTCACACAGGCGCGGGAAGGAACTGGAAGCAAAGGTCGGTGCCGGCTTCGAACACGAGGAGCGTTACCTGGATCTGAGCTGTCGCCAGAACGAGATCGAGGAAAAGCTCGATCTCACCAAAAACCAGGCGCCAAGCCAGGTGGAAGGGGAATCACAGGACGATAACGCGGAACAGCATGCCCAGCGGAGGTCTCCCCCTGAACCTGAAGACCAACGGCGGTGGAGGGGGATTCGGGTTTGACCCGAGTTCGACATTGGCGCAGTCCTGAACCTCGTGATGAAGACCTCGCATGAACTCGGCATCCACGTTCTTCTAAACCGCCGATTCCAAACCCGGAGGATGATGCGATTGTACGTTGTCCCTTTTCTCCCTTCCGGAATCTGATTGGCAGGGCGAATCGTCCGGCGTGGTTGGCAACGGGACGATGTTCGGTTCAGGCGCAAATCTCACTCGCTTTGCCATGCTAACCGAATGTTGGTTGCGCAAATGCCCGTAAACCTTCAGTGCCAGACCCCCTCCGTCCTTGTGGCCCAGCCAGCGGGAAACGGTCGGAATATCGACACCGCTCTCGATGCACCGGGTGGCAAACAGGTGCCGCAAGTCATGGTGCGTCAAATGACCGATGCCCACCTTTTTCTCCGCGGTTCTCATCGCAAGTTCACATTGCGTCACCCGCATGACCCGCGTGGTTTCCGGCTCGTTAGGACGTGCCTGGTGGAGCCGTTCAAGCAGGCCGCCCATCTCCGCAATCATCGGCACAC
>DATKEE010000092.1:0-9162 GCA_035544555.1 Candidatus Methylomirabilota bacterium | reverse complement strand
CGGTCCCGACGGGCACCATCGCCGCCTCCACGTCCCGGGTCAATGTGACTGGTTCGTCGTATTGCATGATTTCCAGGGGTTGAGTCCGCCGCATCCCGCGCTTCAATGGTCCATGCGCGCGGGTCCGGCGGACGATTGCAGTCCGTTCATTCGGTGGTCACCGGTTCGTTTTTACCTTCGACCGCGGCCATGACCGCGTGCCACGGCAGAATGGCGCACTTCACGCGCGCGGGGAACTTGTGCACGCCGGCGAACACCGCCAGCTTCCCAATGTCCTCTCCGTTCTGCTTCCCGGTCGTGACCATTTCGCGGACTTTCTCGAACAACCGATTGACCTCGTCCCGCGTCTTTCCCTTGAGCGCCGTCGTCAGGATGGACGCCGAGGCCTTTGAAATCGCGCATCCCGAACCCTGCCAGGTGATGTCCTTCACCACGTCGCCATCCATCAGCAGATAAATCCGGACCTCATCCCCGCAGAGCGGATTGTGTCCCTCGGCCTCGCGGTTCGCGCCCTCGAGCCGGCGGAAGTTCCGGGGACTGCGGTTGTGATCCATGATCACCTGCTGGTAGAGTTCGCTGAGGTCGTCAAACATGGCCGGCCTCGATCAATGGCCCGATTGGACCGCGGTTGAGGACGCCGGCTCGCGTCCGGCAATCCGAGGATTCTCCTCCAGCCGGTCCCAGATGATCCGGTGGAGTTCGTCCCGGGCCGGCTCGCACCGGACGCGGTCGATGATCTCGCCTCCGAAGGCGTGGATCAACATCCGCCTCGCGGTGTCCTCTCCGATCCCGCGCGACCGAAGGTAAAAGATCGATTCCTCATTCAACTGTCCGATGGTCGCGCCGTGCGTGCATTTCACGTCATCCGCGTAAATCTCGAGCTGCGGCTTGGTATTGACGGTGGCATCGTCAGACAGCAGCAGGTTTTTGTTCGTCTGCTTGGCATCGGTTTTTTGCGCGTCCTGGCGCACGAGGATGCGCCCGTGGAACACGCCGCGGGAGCGGTCGTCCAGGATGCCGTTGTAATACTCATGGCTGGCGCAATGCGGTTTGGCGTGATCGACGATCATGAAATGATCGGCCAATTGTTCGCCGCGGGTCAGGTAGAGCCCGTTGAGCACGCACTCGATCCCCTCGCCGTCGAGGACGGGATGAATGTTGTTGCGCGACAACCGGGCGCCCAGGTCGATCGAGTGAAGGGAGAAATTGGCCGCCCTGCCGATGTGGGCATGACTGGCCGCCAGATGAAAGGCCCGCGCGCCCTCCTCCTGATACTTGCAATGCTCGACCCGCGCGCCCTCTCCAATCACGAACTCACTCACCGCGTCCGTGAAGTAACTTCCATCTCCAAGGGTCACATAGGATTCAAGCACGGTCAGGCGCGACCGATCCCCGGCCAGGATCAGGTTTCTCGGAAAAATCGTTCGTCCGGCCGCGTCCTCCGTGCTCACGAACAACAGATGCACGGGTCGGTCGAGTGTGATGCCGGCCGCGAGTTCGATGAACGCGCCGTCCTGGAAAAACGCGGTGTTCAGGGCGGCAAACGGATTCCCCTCGCCGCGCGCGTATCGGCCCAGGTGCTCCTCAATGCCCCGTCCGTCGACCGCCAGCGCGGCAGCCAGGCTGCCTACCTTCGCCCCCCGGGGAAGCCCATTCACCCCCGAGAGTTCCGCGGCAAAGTGGCCGTTGACGAACACCAATCGGAACGCGTCGAGGCTTTGGAATGCGAAGCGTTTCAAGGCCGGCGCGTCGGGCAGCGTTTGAGCGGGTTCGAGAGCCGGCTGGAACGGCATCCGCGCGATGGGCGCCAGGTTGGTGAAGCGCCAGTTCTCGTGCTTCAGGGTGGGAAACCCCTGTTCGGCAAAGAGCGAGATGCCCGCCTTGCGGATCGGGAACAGCCACGAGGGATGACTTCCGGCGCCTTCCATCTCGAAGCGTTCGAACTGCTCCAGGTGGGCATCGGTGGCTTTCATCTTTTCCTTCGGTCGGGTCTCAATCATGGAAACGGGTCGTTGTTCGAAAAGGTTCACGCCGGCTGGGGCTCGACTTTGGTGATCCATTCATACCCCTTGCTTTCCAACTCGAGGGCCAGATCCTTCGTCCCGGACCGCACGATGCGCCCGTCATACAGGACGTGCACCTGGTCCGGGATGATGTAGTTCAACAGCCGCTGGTAATGCGTGATGACGAGCTGGGCGTTGTCCTCCCGCTTGAGCTTGTTCACCCCGTCCGCCACGATCTTCAACGCGTCGATATCCAGCCCCGAGTCGGTCTCGTCCAGCACGGCCAGCTTCGGTTCGAGCACGGCCATCTGAAAGATCTCGTTCCGCTTCTTTTCTCCGCCCGAGAAACCCTCGTTGACCGGACGCTTCAACAGGTCCTCCTTCAATTCGAGCAGCTTCATCTTTTCCTTCACCAGCGCCAGGAACTCCATCGCGTCGAGTTCCGGCTCGCCCTTGTGCTTGCGAATCTCGTTGAGCGCCGACTTCAGGAAGTAGGTGCTGTTCACGCCGGGGATTTCGACGGGATATTGAAATGCCAGAAACAGGCCCTCGCGCGCCCGCTCCTCGGGGTCCATGTCGAGGAGGTTCTTTCCGGCGTAAATCACCTCCCCCTCCGTCACGTCGTAGCCCTCGCGTCCGGCCAGGATCTGGGCGAGCGTGCTCTTGCCGCTGCCGTTCGGGCCCATCACCGCGTGCACTTCGCCGGGCGACAGGGTGAGATTGATCCCTTTCAGTATTTCCTTGCCCTCCACTCCCGCGTGCAGGTTTTTGATCTCCAGAATTGACATAGTTCGTTGGATTCTTCGTTTCCAGCGGGCCACCACCATTGCGGCCCCATCAACCGACACTTCCCTCGAGGCTGACACCCAGAAGCTTCTGCGCCTCCACGGCGAATTCCATCGGAAGCTCGCGAAACACCTCCTTGCAGAAGCCGTTGACAATCATGTTCACGGCATCCTGCGTCGAGATGCCGCGGGCGTTGCAGTAGAAAATCTGGTCCTCGCCAATCTTCGACGTCGAGGCCTCGTGCTCCACGCTCGACGACGTGTTTTTGACCTCGATGTAGGGGAAAGTATGCGCGCCGCACCTGTCCCCCAGCAACAGCGAGTCGCACTGCGAAAAATTTCGCGCGTTGGCCGCGCTCCTCTGGATCTTCACGAGCCCGCGGTAGCTGTTCTGGCCGCGTCCGGCGGAGATGCCCTTCGAAATGATCGTGCTGCTCGTGTTTTTGCCGATGTGAACCATCTTGGTGCCGGTGTCGGCCTGCTGGCGGTTGTTCGTCAGCGCCACCGAGTAAAACTCGCCGATCGAATTGTCGCCCAGCAGCATCACGCTGGGATATTTCCACGTGATGGCCGACCCGGTCTCGACCTGGGTCCAGGAGATTTTCGAATTGCGTCCCTTCGCAAGGCCGCGCTTGGTCACAAAGTTGTAAATGCCGCCCTTTCCTTCCTCGTCGCCGGGATACCAGTTCTGGACGGTCGAGTATTTGATCTCCGCCCGGTCCAGCGCCACCAGTTCGACCACCGCCGCGTGAAGCTGGTTCTCGTCGCGCATCGGGGCCGTGCAGCCCTCGAGGTAGCTGACGTGCGAACCCTCCTCGGCCACGATCAGCGTGCGCTCGAACTGGCCCGTGTTCAGCGCGTTGATGCGGAAGTAGGTGGACAACTCCATCGGGCATCGGACGCCCTTGGGGATGTAGCAGAAGGAACCGTCCGTGAAGACCGCCGAGTTCAGGGAGGCGTAAAAGTTGTCCGTGTAAGGCACGACCGACCCCAGATACTTCCTCACCAGCTCCGGATGTTCCTGAACCGCCTCGGAAAACGAGCAGAAGAGGATGCCCTTTTCGGCCAGCGTCTCCTTGAATGTGGTGCCCACCGACACACTGTCAAACACCGCATCGACGGCCACGCCCGCGAGCCGTTCCCGTTCGCGCAGGGGAATGCCGAGCTTCTCGTAGGTCTCGAGCAGTTTGGGATCGACCTCATCCAGGCTTTTGGGCGCGTCGCCCTTCGCCTTCGGGGCTGAAAAGTAAATAATCTTCTGAAAGTCGATGGGCGGATAATGCACGTGAGGCCACTTCGGCTCGGGCATGGTGATCCAGTGACGATAGGCCTTGAGGCGCCATTCCAGGAGCCATTCCGGCTCCTTCTTCTTTGCGGAAATGAACCGGATGATCTCCTCGCTCAATCCCGGCGGCGCCGAATCGGCCTCGATGTCGGTCACAAACCCGTACTGATACTCCTTGCGGACAAATCGTTCGATGGTTTCCGTGGAAGTGCTCATAACCTGATGTTTGCGGGCTCTGGTTCAGCCCTTCGGATTGACGGCGCATTTCGGGCAGGCGCCCCGGACGGATATTTCCAGGTGTTCGAGGCGATAGCCGCGGGGAAGCGAAAACTCCGCCGCCCGGCCTTTGGGGGGCGGATCGATGTCAAAAATCCCGCCGCAAGTTTCACAGTAAAAGTGGCAGTGTTCCCGCATGTTCGGACAATACCGGGTGGCGGCGCGCTCCAGATTGACCTGCCGCACCACGCGGCACTTGACCAGGGCGTCCAGGCAGTTATACACGGTCGCGATGGAAATATCCGGCATCTCGCGCTTGGCGCGGATGAAGACTTCCTCCGCCGTGGGATGGTCCCGCCGCCCGACGAGGACGTTATAGACGTGCTGCCGTTGAGGCGTGAATCGGAAGCCGCTCGTCGCAAGCTGCTCGTTGAGCTTGCGATCTTTCGTTGCCTGACCACCCGGTTTCATGTTTGATGGCAACCTAACGATTCCGCGGGACCTGTCAATATTTAGAATAATTCTAAGTCGCAATTCATCGGACAGGCTCTTTCCACGCTCCCCGCCAGGAATTTCTCCCCCTTCGGATCCCGGCGCGCGCCCGAATCTCCGGAACGCTCCTCACGGCCCATTCCCTTCATCCCCGGTCGATCTCCATGCGTTGAATCCCAATCGGAAGCCATCGTCCAGATCGATCAGACGAACTGAAATCGCATTTGTGCGCGTTGATCATTGCCCCGTTCCAGTTCCGATGCTACATAGCGGCAACGCTGACGGCGGCAACCCGCTCGCGGGGTCAAGTTCACGGTCAATCATGCCGCCATCACTCAAGTGCCTTCGATGTCGAAACTCTGGCTTAAACTGGAACGCGCGTTCCTCTATTATTCCGTCCGCCTGTTTCGCATCCGGGACGCGAGTGAACTGGTGGCGCGCGGTTTCGCGCTCGGCGTCATCGTCAACTTCTTCCCCACCTTCGGCTTCGGTGTCGTTCTCTCGGGTTTCGTCGCCCGGCTCCTCGGCGGCAACATGATGGCCGGCTTTGTGGGCGGGGCCACGCTCACGTTCTTCTGGCCGTTCCTCTTCTATTTCAACATGCTGGCCGGCGGTTGGGTTTTGACGGCCATCCTCATGGTTGAACCCGCCATGGTGGAGGGCGCGCGCGCCGCCGCGTTGCTCTGGGGCACCGCCTTCATGATCGGCGCCCTCGTCAACTCGCTGATCATCGGCGGAACCCTCTACATTTTCGTGCGGTCTTTGTTTCGCGCGTATCGGGAAAGCGGGTTGTCCGCCCTGAGCCGCAGCCTCAGGCGGCACCAGGGCCGCGCCCCGGCCCCCAACCGTCCCGTCTCCGCCAAATCGGTCTGAGCCGCCTTGAACCTGCTCATTCTGCATTACCACCTCCGGCCCGGTGGCATCCGGCGCGTCATCGAACTCGCCGTCCCGCATCTGCTCGCCCGCCTGCCGATCCGCAAGGTCATCCTCGCCTGCGGAGAAGCCGCGGATCAGGACTGGAACCGCCGGTTCGCCTCGAACCTCGCGCCGGTTCCCGTCGATTTTGTCGTGGAACCCTCCTTTCTTTATGTCTCGGACCAGCGCCGGACCATCAAGGCCATGGTTTCCCGCCTGCGCGCCACCTTGAAACGTTTGTTCGATGCCGCCGCCGATGCGCCCGCCCTGGTCTGGTTCCACAATCCGGGCGTCGGACGCAACCTGCTTCTCGTGCGCGAAACCCTTGGCGCCTGTCAACGCCGCGGGATCCCCTTCCTCGCGCATCATCATGACTGGTGGTTCGACAACCGCTGGCTGCGATGGAGGGAGATTCAACGCTGCGGCTTCCGCTCTCCATCCGCGGTGGCCCGTGTCATCCTTTCCGGCGCGCCCGGCGTCCGTCACATCACCATCAGCCGGCATGACCTGGCGCTGCTTCGCAAACATCTGCCGGGCCGTTGCGCCTGGTTGCCGAACCCGGCGCGCGTTTCGCGGCGTCCCGCATCCGAACCGTCAACGGCCACCCGCCGCTGGTTGAAACGGTGCCCCGGCCTCCCCGACGCGCCCTTATGGGTGGTTCCCTGCCGCGTTCTGCGCCGCAAGAACATCGCCGAGGCACTGTTGATCACCCGATGGCTGAGACCCGAGGCGCATCTCATGGTGACGGGCGGCGCCAGTTCCAGCGACGAGGTTCCCTACTCGCGACGTCTCACCGAGACCGCGCGCAAGCATCGCTGGCCGTTGCGCCTTGGATTGTTGGAAACGCCGGAACCCGACAGACCCGAGGTGGCCGAAGTGCTGGCCGCCAGTGAAGTCGTGCTGCTCACTTCGATTCAAGAGGGCTTCGGTCTGCCCTTCCTGGAAGCGGCCGCCACCCGCCGTCCGCTCATCGCCCGCACAATCCCCAACGTGGCGCCGGACCTCGAACAGTTTGGCTTCCGATTCCCACTCGCCTACCGGGAAATCCTCGTCGATTCGAGATTGTTCGACGAAGAGGCCGAGCGGCAACGCCAGGCGCGGCTTTTCAACGTCTGGCGAAACCAAATGCCCCGCGTCTGCCGGGTTCAATCGGAACCTCCCATAGGTCTCTCCCACGGCGGCGAGCCTCATGCCATCCCATTCAGCCGCCTGACCTTGACGGCTCAACTGGAGGTGTTGCGTCAACCGATCGAACATTCCTGGTCCCTCTGCGCCCCTTTGAACCCCTTCCTGGCCCGCTGGCGCGCCAAAGCCGCCCGCGCCGCCCTCCCCATCACCCGCTGGCCCGGACACGCGGATCGCTGGCTCAGCGGAGCCGCCTATGCCTCCACTTTCGAACTCATTCTCGCCCTGACGCGCAGCCCGGAACGCTCCGGTGATCCCGTCCGCGCACAACAGGAGTTCATCCGTGCCAAGTTGAAACAGGATAATCTCTTCCCCCTGCTCTGGGACCGCCTCACATGAAACCCCGCGCCGTCATATTCGACGTCTATCTCACTCTCCTGGATGTGGGTGAGCCGCCGGACAATCAAGCCTCACGGTGGGAATTCCTCTGGCAGGACACCTTTGCCGATCCGCCCCGGATTTCGATCCAGGATTTTCTTGCCGGCACCGAAGCCGCAATCCGCGACGAACAAGCACTCGCCCGCGCCGCCGGCATTCCATTTCCCGAAATCTACTGGCCGGCCGTCGTCCGGCAAACCCTGCCGGAGACCAGCCGGCTCACGCCCGACGCGCTGGATCGTTTCCTGTTCAAGTTCGCCCGAATTCAACGCACGGTAAGCCTGTCCCCGGACGCTGCCAGGACAATCCGCGAACTGCATGACCGGGGCGTCGTGCAGGGCATCGCCTCCAATGCCCAGCCCTACACCCTCCACGAATTTGCCGGCGCGCTCGCCGCCCACGAACTCAGTCCCGACCTGTTTCCCGCCGAACTTTGCTTCTGGTCGTTTGCCCATGGATTCGGCAAACCCGATCCCCATGTGTTCCGATTGCTCACGGCAAGACTCTTGAGCCGCGGCATCCCGGCTCCCGACATCCTCATGGTCGGCGACCGTGTGGAAAACGACATTCTTCCCGCCCGGGCCCAGGGATGGGAGACCTGGCACCTTCGGAAGCCCGGCGATCACGCGACCACCAGAGGAGGCAACTGGTCGGAACTTCAACAGGCGCTCGGATTTCCCGGTGCCTCGCTTTGACTTTGTCAGGGTTCACCCTATGTTAAGCCTCGCTTTCCGCATGGCTGGCACTCCGGATCATGCGGGCTGGAACCAAGGAAGATCCTGAATGACAGGGGCTTCGTGCTCCGCCGGGTGGTGCTTCCCGGCAAAAAAGGCAAAAAAAGGGTTGCCCCTGGCGCGCTAATGGTTCTATCACACTTCAGGTGATTGACATCACCCCCCTTACGACGCCCAAGGTAGCGGCGTAATGGCCGTCTTCAATGGCGGTTCTCTCCGAAAGGTACCGGGTCCGCGCCTCACTGCTGACAACGAGCCCCTTTCACGTTCAGATGACATTTTGCAATGAACAAACAACCAACAACCCTGGAAGCGGGCTCCGGCCCCAATCCCACGGACAAACGACATTCCGACCACTATAAAACCCAATACGTCCACAGTTTCGTCGATAAATGGGACCAGTTGATCGATTGGGAGGCACGCTCCTCCAGTGAAGGCGACTTCTTCATCAATGAACTGAAACGTCGCGGCGCGCGCAAAATCCTCGACGTCGCCACCGGCACGGGCTTCCACTCCATCCGCCTGCTCAAGGCGGGCTTCGAGGTGGTCTGCGCTGACGGCAGCCCAGAAATGCTCGCCCGAGCCTTCGCCAACGGACGCAAACACGACCACATCCTCCGCACCGTCCAGGCCGACTGGCGCTGGCTCAACCGCGACGTCCACGGAAAATTCGACGCCGTCATCTGTCTTGGCAATTCGTTCACCCACCTCTTCAGCGAACGCGATCGCCGCAAGGCCCTGGCCGAGTTTTATGCAACCCTCCGGCACGACGGCATCCTCATCCTGGATCAGCGCAATTACGACGCGATCCTCGACGAGGGCTTCAAATTCAAACACACCTACTATTACTGCGGCGAAAACGTGAAGGCCGAACCTGAACACGTCGATGAGGGGCTCGCCCGCTTCCGCTACGAGTTCCCCGACCAGTCGGTCTTCCATCTCAACATGTATCCCCTCCGGAAAAATTACGTCCGCAAACTCCTCTCCGAAGTCGGATTCCAGACCATCCGCACCCTCGGCGATTTCCAGGAAACCTATCACCAGTCGGAACCCGACTTCTTCATCAATGAACTGAAACGTCGCGGCGCGCGCAAAATCCTCGACGTCGCCACCGGCACGGGCTTCCACTCCATCCGCCTGCTCAAGGCGGGCTTCGAGGTGGTCTGCGC
>DATKEE010000091.1:0-2486 GCA_035544555.1 Candidatus Methylomirabilota bacterium | reverse complement strand
ATCGGGCCGGCACGTCGGGTTCGGCCCGAGGAAATCATGTTCCGCGACGGTCCGCCATAAGTAAAAACGTAGCCTCCGGAGCCTCCCCGTGAAAAATCACAGGAGAAATGCGCGGAAGCTCATGGCTCTTGCGACCCGTCTGCGGCTTAAATCGCCACGTTCACCTTTGACAGTCCATGGCAAGTATTGACCCCTCTTGTGTGGGAGAGGTTCCTGTTTCGTATGATTTTGAGCTTTAGTTCACTGCCTCGAACCTTCCTGTTCCGCGCGCTTCTCGCCGGTGGGATCCTGGGCTTCGGCACCGGCCCCGCCTCCATCAGCCTCGCGGCCGACCGTCCCCCCTCGCAGATCCGCGTCCTCTTCCTCGGCGACGACGGCGGCCATCGCCCTGCCGACCGGTTCGAACAACTCGAACCCGTCCTGACACAACAGGGCATTGAAATCGTTTACACCTCGTCCCTCGAAGACCTCAACGCGGCCAGGCTGGCGGGATTCGACGTCCTCCTCATCTACGCCAATCACACCCGCATTGCCCCGGAACAGGAATCCGCCTTGTTGAACTTTGTCGAGGAGGGGGGCGGACTCGCGGCCATTCACTGCGCCTCCTACTGCTTTCATAATTCCCCCAAATACATCGAGCTGGTCGGCGCCCAGTTCAGCAGGCACGGAACCGGCGTTTTCAAGGAAACCCTCCTCCAGCCCGACCATCCAATCCTCGATGGCATCGACCCCATCGAAAGTTGGGATGAAACTTACGTGCATACCCGGCACAATCCGGATCGCGTGGTCCTCGCCGAACGCCGCGAAAACGGCGTCGCGGAACCCTGGACTTGGGTCCGCGAACACGGCCAGGGCCGCGTGTTTTACACCGCCTGGGGCCATGACCAGCGCACCTGGTCGCACCCGGGATTCCACGCTCTCATGGAGAATGGCATCCGTTGGGCGGCCGCTCATTCCCCCTCCCGTCTCCAGCCGCGCGCGGATCTCAAACCCTTCGAATACCGCGAAGCCCCAGCGCCCCTGCCAAACTACGTCGAAGGCGCGCGTTGGGGCACCCAGGGAGATCCCATCCGCACCATGCAGCAACCCCTCCCGGCCGAGCAGTCCATCAAACATCTCGTCACCGTCCCCGGTTTCGATGTTCACCTCGTGGCCTCCGAACCCGACATCGTCAAACCCATCTGGCTCTCCTGGGACGAACGCGGACGGCTCTGGATCGCGGAGACCATCGATTACCCCAACGAAATGCAGCCCCCCGGCGAGGGGCGCGACCGCCTCACGATCTGCGAAGACACCAATGGCGACGGGAAAGCGGACAAATTCACGGTTTTCGCGGACAAGTTGAGCGTGCCCACCAGTTTCGTCTTCGCCAACGGGGGCGTGATCGCGGTGCATTCCGGCAGGACGGAATTCTTCAAGGACACCACCGGCGACGACCGTGCCGATGTCCGTGAGGTTTTGTTCAGCGGCTGGGGAACCGGCGACACACATGCCGGGCCCAGCAACCTGCGTTACGGCTTCGATAACTGGATCTGGGGCGTGGTGGGTTACTCCGGTTTCCGCGGCACCGTGGGCGGTCGCGAGATCCGGTTCGGCCAGGGCATCTTCCGCTTCAAACCTGACGGCTCCAAACTCGAGTTCGTCCGCTCCAGCAACAACAACACCTGGGGCCTCGGCTGGAGCGAGGATGGCATCGTCTTCGGCTCCACCGCCAACGGCAACGCCAGCATGTACCTCCCGATCCCGAACCGCTACTACGAAGCGGTCAACGGTTGGTCCGCCAGCCGGTTGGAATCCATCGCCGACAGCCAGCGCTTTTATCCCATCACCGACAAGATTCGCCAGGTGGACTGGCATGGCCTCTATACCGCCGGATCGGGCAGCGCGCTTTACACCGCCCGCAGCTTCCCCAAGGAATACTGGAACCGCGTCCAGTTCGTCACCGAACCCACCGGCCACCTCATCGGCAAATTCCACATCGTCCCCCGTGGCGCCGATTTCGTCGCCCACAACGGACGCAGCTTCGCCGCCAGCGACGACGAATGGGCCTCGCCCATCGCCGCCGAAGTCGGCCCGGATGGCGCCCTCTGGGTCCTCGACTGGTACAATTACATCATCCAGCACAACCCCACTCCCGCCGGCTTCGAGAACGGCCCCGGCAACGCCTACGTAACTCCCCTCAGGGACAAAACCCACGGGCGCATCTACCGCGTGACCCACAAGGAAGGCCGGGAATCCACCGTCCCCGGTCTCGATCCCTCCCAACCCGCCCTGCTCGTCGCCGCCCTCAAAAATGACAACCTCCTCTGGAGGCTGCACGCGCAACGCCTGCTCGTCGAACGAGGCCGGCCCGATGTCGTTCCCGGCCTGCGCGCGCTCATTCGCGATGAAGCGCTGGATGCCATCGGCCTGAACCCCGCCGCTCTCCACGCCCTCTGGACTCTCCGCGGACTCGGCGTTCTCGATCAATCCGGCCATGAGGCGTC
>DATKEE010000090.1:0-7785 GCA_035544555.1 Candidatus Methylomirabilota bacterium | reverse complement strand
GGAAGCTGCGGAATTGTTTGAGGGAAGAAGATTATGAGCGAATGGAACGAACTGGAGGATCGTTTGCGATCCTGGAGGCCGCGGAGCCCCTCCCGGGGGGTTGAGCGGCGTTTGTTTGGGGAGGTCCTTGAGGCGCGGTCGAGCCCGGGGGAGACTCCGCAGGCGATGCCGCGCTGGGTGTGGCTGGCCCCGGCCCTGGCCTGCCTGGTATTGGGCCTGATGGTGTGGCGCAGTCCGATGACGGATCCGGGTGCCGAGCGCGGATGGCGCACCAACGGTCTGGCCGTGAGCGCGGCGATCAGCAACCAGACCCTGGCGCTACTGGCGCCCTTGTCGAACATCGAGCACAACCACTTTGTCCAGGGCACTTTTGAATGGACAAACGCCGGGGCATCCTCTTCAAGTAACGGCCATTTGCAGCACTGGGTCACAAACCGGCTGTTGTCTCAATAATCCCGATGGACAAACCGAAACGCGGCAAGGATTCCAACGCCGGCACGCCGGGCCGGCAGGAACCACTCCCCTCCGAAACCTCCCCGAATCCACCCGCGCCCGCGGTTGGGTTTTTGGGCCGATTCCGCTCCCAACTGGTGCGTGCGGGTGAGGACGCCTGGGTGGGGGGGGTCTGCGGAGGACTGGCCCGGAGGACTTCGATTCCGGTCTGGGTCTGGCGCGTGATCTTTCTGGCGTTGACCCCGCTGGCGGGGCTTGGGGCGGTTCTTTACGCGCTGTGCTGCGTGGTGTTTCCCGCCGAGCGCGGCCCTTCCGCTCCCGGCCTGGTTCAGCCCCTCTACCGGCGCATCGACTGGATCACATGCGGCGTCTCGACGCTGGTAATGTTCGTGGCGTATTTTCTGACGCTGGCGCCGGACGTGACACTGGAGGATGCGGGGGAACTGGCGGTGGCATCCGATTACGCCGGCGTGCCCCATCCGCCGGGGTATCCGGTGTGGACTCTCTACACCTGGGTTTTCACGTGGCTGGTTCCGTTCTCCAATATCGCGTGGCGGGTGGGATTGTCATCGGCGGTGGCGGCGGCGGCGGCGAGCGGACTTCTCGGGCTGATCGTTTCGCGCGGCAGCAGCATGATCATCGAAGGCATCGGGGATCTGAAGAGCATTGAACGTCGCTGGGAGAACCGGCTGTGTTTTGTGTCGGGATTCGTGGCGGCCCTGCTGCTTGGGTTCAACGGATTCATGTGGAGCCAGGCGGTGATCGTGGAGGTGTACACGCTGAGCGTGTTGTCGTTCATGGGTGTGTTGTGTCTGTTGCTGCGATGGATTTACGCCCCGCATCAGCGCCGGTATCTGTATTGGGCGTTCTTCCTTTTCGGAATCTGTTTTACGAATCATCAGACGCTCATTGTGGCGGCCATGGGAATCCAGGTGGCCATCGCGCTGGCCCAACCGCGTCTGGGGCGGGATTTGTTGTTCGCCAACACGCTGGTCTTCGCGCTCGGGGTGCTGGGTTACAAGCTGCGGGCCATCTCCGCGTTCCAGGATCCGATGGACCCGACGAAGGCGGGGATGTTGTTCGTGATCTTCAGTTTTGTGGGGGTGTTGTCGGTGGCGGGGTGGTTTTACCTGGTGTTGTGGACCGGGAAGACGATGCGGGAACTGGTGCGGGATGCGCTCGGGGTGTTGGCGGTGGGGTATCCGCTGTTGTTGCTGGGGACGATCACGAATTACGTCACGTTTTGGGAGGAGGCGCGGCACGGCGCGAAACTGTTCGTTTTGGTCAACATGATTGGGCTGGCGGCGATTGGCGGCTGCCTCAAGATGCTTTATGAGACGCGAAAACTGGGCAAGGAATGGGTGGTGGTGATCGGCCTGGCGACGGCCTGGTTTCTCGGCGCGGCGTTCTATTTTTACATGCCGCTCTCCTCGATGACGAACCCTCCCTTGAACTGGGGCTATCCGCGGACGGCGGAGGGGTTCGTGCACGCGTTCACGCGGGGTCAGTATGATCGCATCAAGCCCACGGACAATCCGGGTCAGTTCGTGCGGCAGGCGATCATGTATGCGGAGGAGGCATCGAAGGAGTTTCACTGGGTGTTTCTTCTGATCGGGCTGGTTCCGTTTTTCTATTTGCGGCGGATGCGGATCCGGGAGCGGGCCTGGCTGATCGGGCTGGCGGCGATCTACTTCGGGCTGGCGGTGATTTTGTTATGGATGCTGAATCCGGGGCTCGACAATCAGAGCCGGGGGTTGACCAAGGTGTTTTTCACCTCCTCGCACATGGTGATCTCAATGGCCATCGGGTACGGGCTGGCGATCACGGGGGCGGCGCTGTTGACTCAGTATCGGGAGGCTCGGTTGTGGGTGTTGTGCGGGAGCGCGGCGGCCGCGGGGATCGGGTTGTTCGCGGTGGCGCAGATCATTGAGCAGACCTATGGTGACTGGTCCGAACGGCAGGGGGTGGAGCTCTTCTTTTACGCGCTCGGACAATCGCTGATCAAGGGACAGAATTTTCTCCCGGTGTTCGCGGGTGTGTTTGTGGTGGCGCTGGCCGTCGTGCTTCTGGTCGCGGTCCTGGTCCGCCGGGAGAAAGCACCCATGGCGCTGGTGCTGTCGGTGTTTGCCTGTCTGCCGGTGTCGTCCATCAGTTCGCATTGGGCGGACAACGAGCAGCGGGGGCATTTGTTCGGTTACTGGTTCGGGCACGACATGTTCACCCCGCCGTTCGACGTCTATCCGGAGATGGCGCGCGACGCGATCCTGTTCGGGGGGACGGATCCCGGACGGTTCAATCCCACCTACATGATCTTCAGCGAAAGTTTCATTCCCGCGTCGAAGAAGCGGGATCCGGAATTCGACCGGCGGGATGTCTATTTGATCACGCAGAACGCGCTGGCGGACAAGACGTATCTGGATTACATCCGGGCGCATTACAACCGGAGCACGCAGGTGGATCCGCCCTTCTTCCGGGAACTGTTGCGCGGACCGGCGGAGCGGGCGAAGGATATCGACGCCATCCGCGGCAATGAACACACGAACGTGCTGGCGCGCATCGTGGCGCCGCTGGACCGGTTGTTCACGGATTTGGGGGCGAGGATCGAGGCGGACAGACGAGCCCGCGGGGTGTATCCGCCGGAGGAGATCAATACGCCGACACCTGAGGATTCGCAGATCGCGTTTCAGCAGTATCTGGAGGACGCAGGTCGCCGGGAGCGGCTCGGCCAGTTGAAGCCGGGCGAGGATGTTCGCCGTGTGCGGGACGACGAGCGGGACGAGCGCAGTACCGAGCGCATCCAGGTGTCCGGGCAGGTGGCGGTGATGTCGATCAACGGCATCCTGACGAGGATCATCTTCGACAAGAACCCGGATCACGAGTTTTACGTGGAGGAGAGTTTTCCGCTGGACTGGATGTTTCCGCATCTGACGCCGTTCGGGATCATCATGAAGATCAACCGGGAGCCGTTGACGGAGTTGACCGCGGAGGTGTTGGAGAAGGACCACCGGTTCTGGCGGGCGTTTTCGGGCCGCCTGACCGGGGATTGGATCACGTATGACACCACGGTTGAGGAGATCTGTGAGTTCGCGGAGCGCGTGTATTTGAGGAAGGACTTCACGGGGTTCGAGGGAGATCCGAGATTTTTGCGGGACGACAACGCGCAGAAGGCGTTTTCAAAGCTCCGGAGCGCCATCGCCGGGATTTACGCCTGGCGGCTGGGGTTGCGCGGGGCCATCCACACACCGCCGCAATACCGGGCGGGCACGCCCGAACAGGAACAACGGCTGTTGCAGGAGGCGGAGTTTGCCTACAAGCAGGCATTTGCCTTTTGTCCCTACAGTCCGGAGGCGGTTTACAACTATGTGCAGATGCTCGCGACGCACACACGGTTCGACGAGGCGCTGGCGCTGGCGCGGACCGCGGCGAAGTTCGATCCGCACAACAGGTCCATCGTGGACCTGATCCAGCAGCTCGAGCAGTTTCGAAATCAGCAGGAGGTGGCCGGCCAGATGCGGACGCAGCTCCCGGCGCTGGAGCAGAACTTCCGGAGCAATCCGTCCAACGTGCAGATCGGGATTCAACTGGCCTCCGCCTATCTCCAGGTCCAACAGAATGACAAGGCGGTGGAGGTGCTGGATCAAATCGTGGACAACCCCGCGGCGGATTCGAATGTCCTTCTGTCGATCGCCCAGGTGTACGCGCAGTTGCAGCACCGGGCGAGGCTCGAGCGGGCCTTGCTGCGGTTGACGGCGATGATGCCCCAGAACCCGGAGGCGTGGTATGAACTGGCCCTGGTCCAGACGGGGCAGGGAAAGCACGCGGAGTCCATCGAGTCCTTGAAGAAAGCGATGGAAACGAACGCCCGTCGTCTTCAGGCCAATCCCGCGGCGGCCGACCTCAAACAGGATCTCCGGACCAACACGGAGTTTGGCGATCTCAGGGCGTTTCCTGAGTTCCAGGAACTCGTGGCGCCCTGAGAGCCACCCCATCCCCTTTCCGGCGTGCCTTGCATGGCCGGGGCAGGCGCTTCCGCCGCGGGTCATGGAGATGGGTTGAGATCCTTCCGAAACCGAAGTTCGTGGCTCAGCACCGAGAGGCAGTAGAGTGTCGCGGTTTCACAACGGAGGATGCGGTCTCCCAGGGTGACGGGATGGATGCCCTTTCCGATCAGACGCGAGGCTTCCGCCGGAGTGAAGTCCCCCTCCGGTCCGATCCAGCAACCCACCGACGAGGGAAAGTGTCCGGTGCGCTTCTCATGATCCTCGAGGCAGAGCCGGGGATGACGCGCGCGGGAATCCAGGAGGGCGGCAAGGTGAAGGTCGGCCTCGGGCAGGTCTTCGATGAGCGCGTCAATCGAGACGGGGGCGTCGATCTCCGGCAGCCAGGGGGCGTCGCATTGCTTGGCGGCTTCGACGGCGATGAGCCGCCATTTCTCACGTTTCGCGACTGCCGCCCGGGGGTCGAGTTCCGATATGGTGCGTTCGGTCAACAGGGGAATGATGCGGGAGACGCCCAGTTCGGTGGCTTTTTGGATGATCCAGTCGAACAGTTTCCCCTTCGGCACGGCCTGGATGAGGAGGAGCCGCCATGCGGGCGGGGGTACTTTGACGCGTTCGAGGACACGCAAAAGGACCCGGCGGCGGTCCATTTCGACCGGTTCACAGCGAAGGCGTTCACCGGCCCCGTCGAGCACGACGACCGGTTCGCCCCGGCGCAGACGCAGGACCTGTGTGGCGTGGTGAGCCTCGCGTCCGGACAATATCAGTTCATCACCCCGGCATTCCCCGGGAGGCAGGTGGAAGCGGTGCATGGTTGTGGATCCGCGGGGGCCGTCGCGCCACGGACGGGATCAGCGGAAGAATTCCCGGGCACGCTCGAAGAAGCTCTTGCCGATGGGATTCACCGATTCATCGCACAGTTCGGCGAACTGCTGGAGGCTGGCCTTCTGGGCGGCGTTGAGATGTGTCGGGACCTCGACGTTGACGCGGACGTGGAGATCGCCGACTCCGTAGCCCTGGACATTTGAGATGCCCCGTCCACGGAGGCGGAACACGGTGCCCGACTGGGTGCCGGCCGGGACACGGATGTTGGCCTTGCCGGTCAGGGTGGGGACTTCGATTTCCGCGCCGAGCGCGGCCTGGACGAAACTGACGGGCACTTCGCAGACGAGATCATCGCCATCGCGTTGGAAGATCTCGTGAGGGCGGACATGGAGGACGACATGGAGATCGCCCTGTGGTCCTCCTCTTGTGCCGGCCTCGCCGTTTCCGGCGGATCGCAACCGGGTGCCGGTGTCCACGCCGGCGGGAATTTTGAGTTTGACGCGGGATGCCTTTTCACGTCGTCCGGCGCCGCGGCAGGTGTGGCACGGATGCTCGATGATCCTTCCGGCGCCCTCACAGCGGGGACAGGTCTGGGCGATGCTGAAAATGCCGCGCGAGGTCAGGACCTGGCCCCGGCCGGCGCAGGTGGCGCAGACCTTGGTGGAGGAGCCCTTTTCGGCGCCGGTTCCGCGGCAGGCATCGCAGGCCTCGAGTTTGGTGAGCGGGATCTCCTTCTCGCACCCGCGGGCGGCCTCCTCCAGGGTGAGTTCCATGTCATACCGGAGATCCGATCCGCGCTGGGCGCCCCCCGGATCGCGGTGTTCGCCTCCGAACAAATCCTCGAAGATGCTCCCCGCGCCGCCACCAAAGACCTCCCGAAAGATGTCCAGCGGATCGTGAAATCCGCCGCGGGGACCGCCGCCGCGTGAGCGCCCGTCGAAGGCGGCGTGGCCATAGCGGTCGTAGGCGGCGCGCTTCTGCGGGTCGGCCAACACATCGTAGGCCTCGCCCAGTTCCTTGAAGCGTTCCTCGGCCTGCTTGTCGCCCGGGTTCTTGTCCGGATGGAATTTGACGGCGAGTTTCCGGTAGGCCTTTTTGATGTGCTCGATGGAGGCATCCTTGGAGACCCCCAGTATCTCGTAATAATCACGCTTGGTCATAGTCGCTTAGCCGGTGGGTTTGCGGGCGACCACGACCGAAGCGGGGCGGAGGAGCCGGTCGCGCAGCTTGTAGCCTTTGCGAACCTGGCGGATGACGTGCCCCTCCGGAATCCCGGTGGAATCCTCCTGCGCAACGGCCTCGTGCCAGTGCGGATCGAATGGCTGGCCTTGCGCGTTGATTTCCTCGAGGCCGGACTCGGAGAGAACGGTCTTGAGTTGGTTGAAGATCATCATGATTCCGGTCCGCAGTGAATCGGGAGAGGCGGCGGGGGAATCTGTGGGGGCGCCGGCGGCGTTGATCGCCATGTCGAGATTGTCGATCACGGGCATCAGTTTTTGCAGGATGCCTTCGCTGGCGTACTTGATCGCCTCCTGACGCTCGCGGGCGGCGCGCTTCCGGTAGTTTTCAAAGTCGGCGGCCATGCGCAGATATTGCTGCCAGTTCTCATCCGCCTGGGCGGCCTTTGTCTTGAGTTCCTCAACCGCTTCGGAGACGGGCGTTCCGGCCGGGACGGAGGCATCTTCCCCGGCGGTCCCCGGATCGCCCGCTTCGGCGGCCCAGCCGGCCGGTCCCGGGGACGGGGTGGCACCGGGGGAACCCGCATCCGGCATGGAGACTTCGGCGGAGGTTTCCCCGGGAGTTCGGGTATCGCGTGACTTCTTCGGGTTCATCTTCAATTCAGGATCCATCAAAGGCGCGCCAACATATAACAAATGGTGGCAGCCGGGCAACCATGGAGAAAACATTCGGCGCGCGCCCCTCTCGTTCCCCTCACGGGTAACACTTGCTTCCGGCACTCCGGGGCGCCGAATCCCCGTGCCCGGGAAACCATCACTGCCGGCATGCTTCCGATCCGAAAGTGGTGTTTTCCGGGTCACATGGTGTAAGCTGCGCGGTCCGGATGACGACCGACATAAAATCCCTGGTGTGCGACGAACTCCAAGCGGCTCTGACCGGCTGGGGCGAGCCGGGATTTCGCGCGGGGCAGGTTCTCGAATGGGTGTATCAGCGGCAGGCGACGGAATGGGATCAGATGTCGAATCTGCCCAAGAGGCTGCGTGAGCAGTTGAGGGGGCAATACACGTTGCGCGCGCTGGAGTTGGCGCGGAAACAGGGAGCGCCGGACAGCACGCGGAAGTTTCTGTGGAAGCTGGTCGATGGCGCGTTTGTGGAGAGCGTCCTGATTCCCGCCAATCCCGCTCTTTACGGGGACCGGAGCGATCGTCATACGCTGTGCGTTTCGACCCAGGTGGGATGCGCCTACGGCTGCCGGTTCTGCGCCAGCGGCCTGGAGGGTTGGAAACGCAACCTGCGCGTGGAGGAGATCGTGGACCAGGTGCTCGCGGTG
>DATKEE010000089.1:0-3898 GCA_035544555.1 Candidatus Methylomirabilota bacterium | reverse complement strand
TGCGTCAGTTCATAACCTATCGCCTGTGGGACTCGATTCCTTCCAAACTCCGGCACGAATGGACCGAGGCAATGAACCTGGAGGACAATCGGGAGAAATTTCGTCGAATGGAATCGATGCTGGACCGGGGATGCGGGTCGTGTTCTTTGCGCGATCCCCGTGTCGCCCGGATGGTTCAGGACAACCTGTGGCATCACGACGGCAAGTCGTATCGGCTGCTGGCGTGGGTCATCATGCCGAATCACGTTCATCTGCTGGCCGAGTTTTGGAAACCATTGGGTGAGGTGCTGAGGAAATGGAAGTCTTACACGGGCAAGCGCGCGAACTTGTTGTTGGGACGCGGTGGGGTGCCGTTCTGGCAGGTGGATTACTTTGATCGGTTTATTCGGGATGAAGAGCATTATCGAAGGGTGGTGCGATACATCGAGAATAACCCGGTGAAGGCCCGCCTGGTTCGCGAGCCGGCGCAATGGCCGTGGAGCAGCGCGCCGTATCGCGGACTCTACGGTTCGGATGAGCGGCCGATAATTCCGTCTCATCGAGGATAGGAGCGCGGACAGCTTGTCCGCGCGAGTCGATTGGGGTGAGGGGATCGGGAAGGGGAGGGAGTCGCGTGGGGGTGAGGAGCGAGTTCCAATTGGGGGTGGATTGAGGGGGTCGCGCGGGCGGGCCGGCCGCGCTCCTGTGCGAGGGCGAATTGGCCTGTATCGCGCGGGCAGGCTGGCCGCGCTCCTGAGCGGTGGTCAAACCCCTGCCGCCTTCTTGATTTCCTTCAGTTTCTGGAACTCGGGTTTGACGCTGTAGTATTTGTCGAGCGGGTAGCAGCCGCTGATCATGCCGTTGCGCGGGGCGGTCGTGCAGTCGCTGAAGGTGCGGCAGATAAACTTCGGCGTCAGTTCCCCGTTCGCAATCGAGTCGGCCAGGATGGTCGGATAACTCAGCGTGACGCGGCCCATCCCTATCAGGTCCGACCAGCCGTTGCGCAGGGTGTATTGGGCCACGTGCGGGAGGTATTCCTGGAGATAACTGTAGGCCGAACCAACGAGGATCAATCCCTCCGGCGCCCGGGCCTTGAGCTGACGCACGACGTCGATCTGGCGGGCGACGTCGATGAGCGGATCGTGCGCGGGTTGGTAGCCGTCGGAGGGCGGGTAGGCGGCGGGGCGCTGGATGTGCGGATTGTAGTAGGGCGAACCGGCGCTGAGGTTGAGGATTTTGACGCCGAGTTCGGCGCAGAGTTCCATGAATCGGAACGTCTCGGTCAGGTCGTATTCGATGGGGTTGTCCGGATTGACGCCGAACGCGTAACGGTAGGGCAGGCAATGGGAGAAGTCCTCGGGAATGCCGGGGCCGAGTTTTCCAGGTTTGGATTGGGATTCGTCGGGCCGGAAGGGAACGAAGTCGAATGCGCTCAGGCGCACGCCGATGTCGATGGCATTGCCACTGGCGCGGATGCCTTCGACGATTTCGCGCAAAACGCGGGTGCGGTTTTCAAACGAGCCTCCGTAGGGACCGGGGCGGGTGTGGGCGCCGAGGAATTCATGGAGGAGGTAGCCGTGGCAATGTTTGATGTCCACGAAATCCGCGCCGATGTCGGCGGCGATGCGGGCGGCTTTGACGTAATCGCCGATCAACGTCCGCACCTGGTCGTCGGTGAGAACCTGGTCGTCGCGGGTGATGTTGAACTTGGCATCGAGGATGGGATGGCGGAAGGCGACCAGGGATTCGAAACGATTCTTTTCGTTGGGACGGCAGAAGCGTCCGGAATGGGTGAGTTGGAAGCCGATGACGAGGTTATCGGTGGTGCCGTGTTTTTCGCGATGGGCAGTGAGGAGGGTCTCGCGAAGCCGGGCGATGCCGGCCTGGTTGTCGGAGTTGATGATGAGCTGATTGGGGTTGGCGCGGCCATCGGGGCGGACGGCCATGGCTTCGCCGCCGTAGATGAGTTTGGCTCCGCTTTCGCCAAAGCGCTGCCAGCGGCGGAGCATGTCGTCGGTGATGCCGCCGGAGGGGGTGCCGTCCCAGCCTTCCATGGGTTGGATGGCGTAGCGGTTGCCGATGCGTTTGCCGTTGAAGGAGACCTGATCCACGGGTTGAGCGAGCGGGGAATCGGTGCCGGTGGCGATCGAGTCTTCGCAGGGGAGATTGATGCCGAGGGAAGCGACGTGATTGCGGAAGGCATCCACCGTTTTGAGGGACGGGATGCGGGTCAGTTTGAAGGGTTCGGACATGAGCGGGGGTGGCGTTGGGCGGGGTTACTTCCGGTCGAAGAATGTCAGGTAAGGTTCCCCGCGGGCTTCGCGCAGGAGGAGGAGCGCCAGTTCGCGCGCGTGGTAATCGCCCCACATGGAGCTCTCGCCGTTCGGGACCTTTTGTCCGGGCGGAATATAATCCCAGCCATTGGGGCGATGATAGACGGAATGGAGGAGGAGACCCTGATGCCGGGGATCGGTGGAGAGGTAGGGTTCCTGGAACAGGGTGGCGGCAACGGTCAAGCCGGCCTGGCGATAGCGGGGGCCGGATTTGCGGTCGCCCTTTGCGATGAGATGATTGCCGAGGCGGACGAGACCCTGGGCGGCAATGGCGGCGGCGGAGCTGTCCACGGGTTCCCAGGCGTTGCAGGGATCGGCGGGTTTGTTCAGGTGGTTGGGCAGCCGATGCAGGTTGGGCGCGCCGGTGTCCCACATGGGAATGCCGTCGGCGCAACTGTTCTCGATGTAGAAATCCGCGGTGGCTGTGGCGGCCTTGAGGAAGAGTTTGCGGAGCGAGGCGGCGGTGTGCGCCTTGCCGCCGGCGGGAGGAGACCAGAGATTGGCTGTCAGTTCGCGATCCGGGAGGGTGTCCAGGAATTCGAGTTGCTCCGGATAACCGCAGACGGCCCAGGCGAGGCCGCGGGTCCAGGTCGAGAAGGGAGAGTAACCCTGCTGGGAGTTCGGGCAGCGGTAGTTGCCGTCATTGATGTTGAAGATGCTTTCGTGGGCGGTGCGGCCGCGGACATCATAGGCGTCGCGGCCTTCGCCGTAATAGACCCCATGGTTTGCGGTGGCCTCGGCGTGTTGAAGGAGGCGTTGGAGGAGCGAGGTGCGACGATCGCGTTCGCCCATCAGGACGTGGCCGAGTTGATGGGCGACCGCGAGGGAACGCATCGAGCGGATGGTGTCGATGAAGAGGGAATGCGGACCATTGAAGGAATAGACGTAGCCGGAGCCATCGGCGATGGGAGTCCAGCGCGCGGCCTGGACGGCGCCGGAGACCTTGAGCGCGAGTTCGTGGAATTCGAGTTCGCGCTCGTTCCCGGGGATTTTGCCCTCGCGCATCAGGCGGCGGAGGTTGCCGTAGGTCGAGACGTTGTTGAAGCCGTGGTCGTGAACACCGAAGTGCGAGACGTGACTGGCCATGAGTTCGACGGTTTTGCGGCGGCCGATCTCGAGGAATTGCGGGGCGCCGGTGGCATCGAACTGGAGGATGGCGGAGCCGAACTGAAAACCCTGGGTCCATTCGGTCCAGCCGCGCGTGGTGTAGCGGCCCTTGACGGTGAACACCGGCGTGCCGTGGGCGGGTTTCCAGGTTTTCTCGATGCTCAGGATCTTGCGGGCGGAGTGTTCGAACAGCCGTTCGATCCGTGGCAGGAGGGCTTTTGGAGTCAGCGAATGATCGATTTTGATGGGCATGGTGGGAACGTTGGCGACAGCCGGTTCAACATAAATTGGGCAGCGGGGAGGACGAGTCAAACCGGGCGGCGTTATTGGGGATGGGGGGACGGGGCGGGACGCCCCTTGAACTCGCAGCCGGGACGGCTGCGCTACGAGTTGCGGATGGCCGCATGCGGGTGACGAATGATGGGGCCTGGCTCACTTTTGTGCGGGCTCGGGGTTTACAATCGTTTCAGGTGAAAGCC
>DATKEE010000088.1:0-4997 GCA_035544555.1 Candidatus Methylomirabilota bacterium | reverse complement strand
ATAGCTGGCATGCGTCCTCAAGACGCCGGCTCTCTCCTGTGCGATTCAGTTGGCTGCGGTTTCCTTCAGCCAAGAGGTTTTTACCAGACAGATTGCTGATGCAGAGTCTGACGAGACGCGACTCCGACATGAGTCGGGCGCGTCGAATCGACGGACTCGAAGGCGTTGAAAGAATGATTGAGCCCCCTCATGCGCTGAAAACCCGGCCGTCCTTCGGCCGCTTCGGTAACGTTCAATTCGAATGCGTGGTGGGTGATCTTGTGGACCAGACCGATGTCGATGCCCTGGTCAACGCGGCGAACGCGGAATTGCAGCCCGGCGGCGGAGTTGCCGGAGCCATTCATCGGAAGGCCGGGCCCGCTCTGGCCAGGGACTGCCGGCCGCTCGCGCCCATACGCCCGGGGCAGGCCGTGCTGACCGGGGGATATCGTCTGCCCAATCCCTTTGTCATTCACTGCCTGGGTCCGGTTTACGGTGTGGATGAACCGGCGGCACAGTTGCTCGGCGATTGCTATTGCAACGCGCTGAAGGTCGCCAACGAACAGGCCATCGAATCGGTTGCCTTCCCCGCCATCTCGACCGGCGCCTTCGGTTATCCCTTCGTCGATGCAACCGAAGTCGCCTGCCGCGCCATCCTCGAGACGATTCCCCGGCTGCGTTCGGTGAACCTCATCCGGCTGGTGTTCCTCAGTGGCACGAGCGCCAGCATCGCCTGCACGATTCTGAGCCAGCTTTTTCGGGAACTCACCCGGCACGCGCGCCCCGCGAAATAGATCTCCTCTCGGACTGAAACAGAAACTCGATGACCATGCCCACTGTAGAAACCAACCGACAGAAACTTGCCGAAGCCATCGCCCGCCATCTCCAGGGATTGCGGGAACTGGAGTTCGAACTCAATTCACTGGACGAGCACGTGCGGGCCGGATCACCGGTCCATCGGGGCCTCAAGCTCGTCCAGCGCGATATGAGAAGCGCCGCTGACAACCTCGAGCGAATGCGATCCATGGTCCGGACGCAGGGAGCCTGACGCGAGCCCGGCTCGCTTCCGACTCCACCGGCCGGCCCGTCTTTCTGTTCACGGAACCATGGGCCCGCGAGTTTGATGCAACCGAAACTCCCCGAAGCCCTGATTGCCAGACTCCGCGAGACCGGCCAACCGCCGCCTTGGCGCGCCCGGCTGCACCTGCGCCGGGGGCGGACGGTTTATGGAATCGAAATCGACGCCGACGGCAGCCTGAAACGGGTCAATGGACGAGCCGTTTACTCGGAGGGCGACATCGGCTTCCCCTTGAATTCGATCGTGGATGTCAGCGTGGCTTGAAGTCCGGGCGGTTGAACCGTCTCCATGCCGGCTTCTTCCCGTCGCGCCCGTCCGAAGCATCAATGGCTGTGACCGATCCGTAATGTGAGGCGCCCCGAGAATTGATTCTCATTAAACAAGGTGGAGTTCCCCTCGCCACGTAAAATGCCATTAGAGCCTGTTTAAAAAGCGAAGGGGTCCTGTTTTCCCGGAAAAGGCTCTTAGAGAATCTCAACGGGGCATTTGGGGACGGCGTCCAGGAAGGCGCGGCCGTAACGCTTGGTGAGAACACGGTTGTCGAGGATCACCACGATGCCGCTGTCGCTTTGGGTGCGAATCAACCGGCCAACGCCCTGCCGGAACTTGAGAATGGCCTCCGGGAGTGAGAAATCATTGAAGGCATTGCCGCCGCGCGCCTCGATGTTTTCCATGCGCGCCTCGATGAGCGGATGATCCGGGACCGCGAATGGAAGCCGCGTGATGATCACGTTCGACAACGCCTCGCCCGGCACGTCCACGCCCTGCCAGAAACTGTCCGTCCCGAACAACACCGAATCGATGTCGTCCTTGAACCGTTCCAGCATGGTGGATCGCGGCGTGCCGCTGCCCTGCACGAGACACTGGAGATTCAGCGAATCGAAGAAGGATTGCATGCGCTCCGCCACCTCGCGCATCAGCTTGTAATTCGTGAACAGCACAAACGCCTTGCCCCGGGTCCGGCGCACGAACTCTTCGATCCAGTGGATCAGCGCGTCCTGGTACCCGGCATCGCGCGGATCCGGCATCCTCCCCGCCACAAAGAGTTTCATCTGCCGCTCGTAATCGAAGGGCGAGCCCACCTGCAACATCGTCTCCTTTTCCCCGCCGACTCGCCGCGCGAAGTAGAGCAGAGGCGGCATCCGCGTGACATCGGAGGCGGACTGGCGGGGGCCGGGAGTGGCGCGTCGATCCGCGGTCCCACCCGGATTGGGGGACGGGCTGTTTTCGCGCGCCTTGGTGGCCAGGGTCGCGCTCGTCATGATGATCGACGTCTCGCTGCCAAAAAGCCTGCGGCGGAGGTAGTCGGCGACATCGACCGGCGCGGCGTTCAGGCTGAGAAGTTGCCGCGCCCTGCCCGTGCGTTCGACCCAATAGACATGGTCCTCCGCGCTCTGACTGAGAAACACGGACACCGCCTCCTTGAGTTCGAGCAGGCGCCGGTTGCATTCCATCAACTCCTGCCCGGTGTCGCGGTCCTCGGACGTGCGAATCAATTCGCTCACGGCCTCCCGGAGCCGCTGAATCGGCAGTGTGATCTGGTCCTCGACGACGTCGGGCCTGCGGATGCGCAATTCCGTCCAGGCGCGGGAGCCGCCGGTGGATCCCCGGGATTGGCGGGCAAGTTCCTCGCAGGCGGTTTCGAGTTCACCGAAAAAGCGATCGGTCCGGTCGAGAAGATCGGCGACAAGCTGGACGGAGGAGCCCTGCCGCAGCGTGGCCAGCAGGCCCTTCTCGGTGCGGGGATTCCACAGTCGCTGGAGTGAATACCGGACCTGGGCGCTGGAGACGCTCACACCAATGTGGCGCGAGGCCACCTGTTCGACCGTGTGCGCCTCGTCGAACACCACGAAGTCATTCTTGAAAAGCACCCCCCCATCGACCTCGTCCTCGATGCCGCCGAGCAGCATGAAAAAGAGCGTATGGTTGAGCACGAGACCGTCGGAGGCGAGGATGCGGCCGCGGGCGCGCTGGAAGAAGCAGACTCCGTGTTGTTTGCCAAATTCGGATTGATGACCGCAGGTCTTCGGTGTGCAGAGACCGCGTTCGGAACACACCTGGTTCCAGACCTTCGGATCGGGTTCCAGATCGAAGTCCGACAGGCTGCCCTCCCGGGTCTGTTGCGACCATTCGAGAATGCGCTGGAGTTCCTGGCCCTCGGAGGAGGTAAAGAGGCTGTCGGTCTGCTGGAGAGCCTTGTGGAGCCGGCGGGTGCAGAGGTAATTCTGCCGTCCCTTCAGCATGGTATAACTGAACTTCACCGGCAGGACCTGTTCCAGCATGGGCAGATCCTTCTCGATGAGCTGTTCCTGCAGATTGATCGTGTGCGTGGAAACGACTGCCTTGCGGCTGCGGGAGACCGCAAAGAGGATGGCCGGGATCAAATAGGCAAGGCTCTTGCCGACGCCGGTGCCGGCCTCGACCAACAGATGCCGCCTTTGCTCCAGCGCCCCCGCCACGGCCACCGCCATCTGCTGTTGCTCCCGGCGGTATTCGAAGTTGCTCGCCCTGGATAGTGTGCCGGAGGGCGAAAAGATCGACTCGACCTCGGCCACCAAATCGAGATCGGAACCGGCGGGTTCGGAATCGACAAAACTGATCATGTCTCGCGGGGACGGCGCACGACGATCTCCTGGGGGGCGCGATTCTTCACGATCATGTTGCCGGGGAGAATGCCGCGCCAGTTGGTGTTCGGGTAGATCATCGAGCCGCGTCCGATGATGCTCCCGGGGTTCAACACCGAGTTGCAGCCAACCTCGGCGTGATCGCCCAACAGGACGCCAAACTTTCGCAGGCCCGTGTCGAAAGGCAGGCCTTCCATCTCGACCATCACGTTGCCGGGAACGAGCTTGAGGTTCGACACCTTCACCCCGGCGCCGAGGTGAGCGCGGTAGCCAAGGATCGAGTCGCCCACGTAGCTGAAGTGCGGGACCTGCGCGCCGTTGAACAGCACGCTGGTTTTAAATTCGCACGAATTACCCACCACGCAGCCGTCACCGATGATCACATCCTCCCGCAGATAGGCGTTATGGCGGATCTCGCAATTCCTGCCGATGAGGGCGGGCCCCTTGATCATCACGCCGTCCTCGATCACGGTGCCCTCCCCGATGAACACGTTTCTCCCGATGTACACGCTTCCCATCGCGCGGTGTCGGTGTTCCTCGCGGACCTGCCCGCGGATGTAATCCTTCACCCGCTTCAGGGCGTCCCAGGCATGACGGCAATCCTCGAACAACGCGCGGTGTCCGGTCTGGCTGAGGTCGAACAAATCCTCCGGTGCGAACATGCGGGGGAGATTAGCAGGGCTTTGGACTTAGTCGAGACCGGGGTTCCCTGAATTCAGGCTCCGAATGGGAATCCCGGAAAGCGTTACCGGGGCTGTCCTCCCTGCTGGATCAGGACAACCCCGGAATGAAGTGTGGTGATTTCCACGGATGCCGGCGTCCGCGCGACGCGGCCGATGCGGTCAGACTTCCTGCCAGGATGTAATGATGTAACCGCGTGAGGGGCCGACCCGGCCCAGCGCCTCGTCGTAGTGGAAGTTGAACTTTCCATTCATCGTCGCGGTCTTGGTGATGCTGGAGCCGATGAAATCGGTCACATCGTTGCCACCGCCATTGAGTGTAAGATCCGCGTTGGGGGCGTAGATGGTTCCGCGAAACTCGGCGTTGCCACCCAGCGCGAGGCTGGTGTTGGAAGGGAGACCGTAATACTGAAAATCCAGGGCGCTGCCGCTGTGATTGAGAACCCCGTTGCCGCCAATGCGCGCGGAAGGCGAGCCGACGTAGAGTTTCAAGCTGGCATTCGGATCGATCTTGATAAAATCGTTTCCCGAGAAGGCCACGGATGCCGTCCGGGTCACATACAGAGTGGCGTTGCCCGTCACGAGCACCTTTCCGCCGAAATTGCCCGCAGCGATCATGTAGTTGCCGTTTCTCAG
>DATKEE010000087.1:0-2666 GCA_035544555.1 Candidatus Methylomirabilota bacterium | reverse complement strand
CCCGTTGACGGTGACGACAATCCCCTCGACGGGAATGTCCGCCGAGGAACTGGTGGTGAAGCTCAACCCGGCGGCCGGGTCATTGAACACGGAACCATTGGCCGGCAAAACATCCGTGATGAAAGGGGCCGGTACGAATTCGGAACCGACGAGGTAGTTCGCGAGGGAAACGATGAGGTCGAGACCGTTCTGGCTATAGTTCGCGGGAACGCCGGCTCCGGCGTCGGTTTCGTGGTACCGCATCTGATAATGGAAGGCGCGCGGGGCAACGTGTTCTCCTACGCCAGGGGTTGCAGCCGGATGGAAGAGGCCCGCTTCCTCCCAGATAGCCAGGACCACCCCTTCGGGATTGTTGTCATGGATGCCGAGAAAAACCCCGTTGTTCGCCATGCCCTGGTTGTTGTTCGCCTGCACATTCAGAACTTCATTGAACATTTCACCGGTCAAACCTCCGGCAAACACCGGGTGGTTCGGATCGGTGACGGTGAAACCGGTGGAATTGGCTCCCGCAGCCTCAAAATCCATGAGCGCGTCAGAATTGAACCATTGCCAACGGTTTTGTCGTGTGAGGTGAACGCTGCCCATCAATATGGGCACCTCGAGCATGTTCCACTGGGCGATTTCCTCCGGGGAGTCATCGTAATTCCCGCTGTTCAGGGAACGCGTGAGGTAGAGCAGGTCGTAGGAAAGAAGAAATTCGAGCTGGGCCTGGGTGAACGGAACCGTTGCGGCCAGCGCGCCGATCACGCTCGCGGAGTCCGGGTCCACGGCGTTGGCGTCCAAGGCATCGATGACATGGACCGTGAAGCCGGCGTCCCGGAGCGCGTCGCCCACCCCGCCGGCCCCTTCCTGTTCGAAGGATACGCCTGAAGGCTCAACAACCATCAACACGCGGCTCTGCGCCCGCGCGCTTTCCGGGGCAAGCCAGAGGGTTGCTGACAGGATGATCGTCAGACTTGCGGACAACCATCGTAACGACGCGAAGGATCTTGGGAACATTCCAGGGAGTGGGTGGTTTGACATGGTTTCGCTTTTACGTGTTGATCACCCCGGCCGGCAATAAGGATACGCGGACCCAACGAGCCATTCGCGAGCAGGATTCGAGGCGTGCGCGACGCTGATCCCCAAGGCCGCCGCCACGGGTGATAGTCAAGGGTTACCGTGTTGTTTTAGCGAAGCCCGGAGAAAAATCAAGCGCCAATCACCTCAAAACTTCTGGCGGCCCGGGCGCCCGGGCTGTGGGAGGTTTCGAAACAAGTGAATCCCAACGGTTCACCGCCCCGCTTCCGCCTCGAACATTGCCTTTTGAAAACCTTGCCTTCGCGAGTACCTTCCTGGGAAATTACCTCCAGCCATGACCTCAACCACCTCCACCCCCGCGAAATACCGCGTTGTCCAGCTCGACGAAGTCGATCCCGTAAAATGTCCCTGCGGCTGGTCCCGCCGCGCGTTCGCCACGCCCGACAATCCCACCGCCACACTGCACCTCGTGGACATCCAGGAGGACGCGAAGACGCACTACCACAAGAAACTGACCGAGATCTACCTCATCCTCGAAGGCGAAGGGCACATGGAACTGGATGGTGAACTTGTGCCGGTCAAACCGATGACCAGCATCCTCATCCGGCCCGGTTGCCGCCATCGCGCCATCGGGAAACTCAAGATCGTCAACATCCCCATCCCCGCGTTCGATCCCGACGACGAATGGTTTGACTGACCGTCAGGGCGAACCGGATCGCAACCGGAAAAAGCGGGTCTCTCCAGTCGCCTCCAACGTCGCCGTGTTGTTCGCGGCCTGAACCGTCTCCCACGCGGGATCCACGAGCGTTGTGGCTGCCTCCAATTGGTAGCCCGCGACTCCCGTCGGCCAGGAGATCGTCACGTCGGTTCCATCACGAACGATCGAAAGCAGCGGCAGATCCGGCGACGTGTCCTGGGCCAGTTCGAGATTGTCCAGATAACCGATGTCCGTCGGCAGAAAGGCAAACAAGCCCCCATAGTAGGCGAAATATCCGACGCGATGCGCCGCCGGACGGGGCAGGTTCGTCAGCAATTCGATTGTCTCCCCGGCAGGCGCGTTTGCCTCTCCCTGAGTCACCGTCGCCCGAATCCGGGCGGTGGCATCGCCGAGCGCGGCAAGGTCCGCCGTGGTCGGCTCGACAAACTCCAGTGAAAACGTCGCGCTCGTGGCCGCCTCATAGTCCGCGGCCGCCGTTTGTGCCGAGCCATTCTCGAAAACCGCGGCCGTTCCGTCCGTTTTGAACAAGCCCTGCGGGGTCTCATTGGAGTCGGTGTCCTCCGCCAGAAAGTCCACCACAGCGACCCGGAAGAATGTCTCCGGTCCGGGACTCACGAACAGCGCGATTCCCCGCCGCGCGTCCTGAGCGACATCCAGCCAGCCCATGACTCCACCGCGCCGCTCCGGGTTGTCTGCGGCCGGGCGAAAGTCGGCGGAAATCGCGTATTCCGGCGAGAAAGTCGAGTGCGAGGTATGCCAGGCCGTTCGAAGCGGAATGAGGAACACCTCTCCTTCCTGGTGCGCGCGCAACTCGCCATCCTCCACTGTCAACGCCGTCTGCGCCGTGCCCGTGCCGTTCGCATTGGCCAGTCGGACCAGATCCGCGCTGGTCCCGTCATTGAGTGTCTGCGCGTTCAGGACCGCTCCC
>DATKEE010000086.1:0-8077 GCA_035544555.1 Candidatus Methylomirabilota bacterium | reverse complement strand
TGGAACGAGGATCCGGCCGGCCTGGAACTCGAGCTTCAGGGGCACCCGGATCGGGAGTATTCGATTGAAGCCACTCTGGATTTTGAAACATGGGAGGCGGTGGCGACGCAACTGACCGATGAGTCGGGAGTGTTCCGGTTGATTGATCCGGCCTCGACGTATTATCCGCACCGGTTGTATCGGGCGGTGCGTGCGCATTGAAAAATGGGAGCAGGATTGCATTGCCAAGTTTCGGCAGAGACGTCCACACTGAGCCGCAGCCGGCCCCGCGGACGGCGGAGATTGGCAGCCGTCGGCGGGGCTTCGAGGAAGCGCATGAGCGACGCAAATCATCCTGTATCCGGCGGCCGGTGGCTGGACGGCGAGCTGCCCGCCAATGTGAGTGTCGGCGACGGGTCGATCCTCACCGCGGACTACGCGTTCAAACGATTTCGAAGCCGGGCCGGTCGCGCGCTCGTGATTGGAGGGCATTGCACGATGGATGGGGTGCATTTTGCGCTTGGCGAGAAGGGGACGGTGCGCATCGGCGACCATTGCTATTTCACCAACGCGGTTTTGCTGTGCGAGCGGGAGTTGGTGATCGGGGATTACGTGGTGATTGGATGGAACACGACGATTGCGGACACGGATTTTCATCCACTGGCGCCGGCGGAGCGGATTGCGGATGCGGTGGCGTGTTCGCCCCTGGGGAAGGGGCGGCCGAGGCCTGGCATCGAATGCCGGCCGGTGGTGATTGAGGACGACGTCTGGATCGGGCCGAACGCGACGATTCTCAAGGGGGTTCGGATCGGGACGGGGGCGTTCATCGAGGCGGGGGCGCTGGTGACGAGGGATGTGCCGGCAAGGGCGCGGGTTTTGGGAAATCCGGCGGTGGTGGTGGGGGAGATGCCATGAGCGGCGGGCGCACCTTGTCATGGGATTGGTATCCGGGGGAGATTCCGGAGAATGTGATCGTGGATGAGACGGCCTATGTGGAGACGACGTTCAGTTTTCATCTGTATCGCAGCCGGGCGCCTCAGGGAATTGTGATGGGACGCGGGGCCTCGGCCTATCTGGGGACGATGTTCGATGTGGGACCGAACGGGCGGGTGAGCCTGGGCGCGTACGCGCTGGTGCACGGGGCGCGGATCATCTGCGACCGCGAAATCGTGATTGGCGACTTTGCGTTGATTTCCTGGAACGTGGTGTTGATGGACAGCCACCGGCTGTCGTTTGACCGGGAGCGGCGCCGGGAGGAACTCCGGCGGGTGGCGCGGACGGACGGGCGCCGGCTGGAGGGAGGCGGGGAGTGCAGGCCGGTGCGAATCGGGCGGAATGTCTGGATTGGATTTGATGTGTGTGTGCTGCCCGGGGTGACGATCGGGGAAGGGGCGGTGGTGGGCGCGCGTTCGGTGGTGACGGAGGACGTGAGGCCGTTCACGGTGGTGGCGGGAAACCCCGCCCATTTTGTGAGAGAGTTGGATTCGACAACGAGCCATGAATGAAACGAAACCGACCCAAGGCCGGATCATCGTGTTCGGCATCCTGTTCTGGTATCCGCTGGCGGGCGTCACCTATCAGTTCCTCCATTATCTGATGGCTTTGCGCCGGCTGGGGTATGACCCCTACTACATCGAGGATTCGGGGCGCTGGATTTACGATCCGCGCATCAACGATCTTTCGCCGGACGCGACCGGCAATCTTGAGACAGTGGTGCCGGTCCTGGAGCAGCACGGGTTCGGGGATCGCTGGGCGTTTCGCGGAAACTATCCGGAAGGGAAGTGTTACGGGATGTCGGAGCCGCGGATCCTGGAGCTTTACCGGGAGGCGGATGCCTTTTTGAACGTGACGGGGGCGCAGGAGATTCGCGAGGAACACATGGCCTGTCCGCGGCGGGTGTATGTCGAGTCCGACCCCTTTGCGTCGCAGGTGAAGGTGGCCCAGGGTGACGCAGGGATGATTGAGGCGCTGTCGGCGCATGACGCGTTGTTCACCTTTGGGGAGAACGTGGGATCACCGGACTGTCAGGTGCCGCTGGAGCGATTCCGATGGCGTCCGACGCGGCAGCCGGTGGTGCTGGATTTGTGGGAGCCGATGGCGCCGGTGCCGGGCGCGGCCTACAACACGATCACGACGTGGCACAACAAGGGGAAGGACATCGAGTGGCAGGGGGACACCTGGTATTGGACGAAGGACCGGGAGTTCGAAAAGATTCTGGATCTGCCGGGGAAACGGCCGGTGTCGTTTGAGCTGGCGGCGACTGTGGACGAGGACGTGCGGCGGTTGTTGAAGGGGCACGGGTGGAACCAGGTGAGTTCGATTGAGATTTCCCGTGATCCGCGGGAGTACGCGCGCTACGTCCGGTCGTCGCGCGGGGAATTCACGGTGGCGCGCGACCAGTATGTGCGGCCGAACACGGGCTGGTTCAGCGACCGCAGCGCGTGTTACCTGGCGGCGGGCCGGCCGGTGATCACGCAGGAGACGGGGTTTAGCAGGTTTCTGCCGACGGGGCGGGGTCTGTTCGGGTTCCGGACGATGGATGACGTCCTGGCCGCGGTGGATGCGATTGAAGGCGATTATGAGGGGAACTGCCGGGCGGCGCGGGAGATTGCGGCGGAGTATTTCGAGGCAACGAAGGTGGTGGGCAGCCTGATGGAGCGGGCGGGGTTGTGATGGCCGACCGATCAGCGACGCGACCGGCCGCCCAGGATGTATTGCGCTGTCCCTTTTGTGGCGGTTTGCTGGAGGTGCAGCCGGGGGGCGAACAGGCCGCGGAGGAGGACCGGTTGCTGACGGGGGTGCTGGGATGCGCCTGCTGCGCGTATCCGGTGGTGGCCGGGATTCCGTATCTGCGCGCGGGACGGGTGGCGCGGGCGGCGCTCGAACTCGTGGATGCCGGCAAGGTGGAGGAGGCGCTCTTCGCGTTGCTCGGCCTGGAAGGAGCGCGATGGGAACGGTTCGAAGCATTGAGGGGCGGCGGGGGACAATGCAGCTTCCGGCAGGTCCTGGAGATTTTCAGCCCGAATCCCGAAGGCGTTTGCTTCCTGCATCGATTTTCCGATCCGACATTTCTGGTGAGTGACGCGCTGGCGCGCGCGCTTGGGGCGGACGCGCGTTGCACGCGAAGCCGGTTGCTGGATTTGTGCGGAGGGGTGGGACATCTGACGCGAACGCTGTGCGGCCTGTCCTCGGGTGGCGAGGTGTGGCTGGCGGATATTGAGTTCTGGAAGCTCTGGCTCGCCCGGCAATTCATCGCGCCGCAATGTCATGCGGTTTGCTGCGATGCCGCCCAGCCGTTGCCGTTTGCGCGAGGGGGTTTTTCGCTGGTCGTGTGCGCGGACGCGTTGCATTACGTGTGGCCGCGCCGGCTGGCGGTGAGTGAGATGACGCGGCTGGCCGGGCGCGAAGGCGTGGTCGCGGTCACGGGAACGCACAACGCGCTTTGCGAAAACGCCTCCGCGGGTCTGCCTCTCAAACCGGAGGCATGGCGGGCCCTCTTTGAGGAGGTTCCCGCGCGACTGTTTGCCGAGTCGGTCGTGCTGGATGCGGTGCTGGGAGGAGGTCCGATCCCGCTGGGGCGGGAATTCACCGACGGCGAACTGGCCGCGGAGCCGGCGATCATTGCCATCGCTTCCGGACTGGAGGGATTATTTCGGGACCGCGTTCCGTCGGAATCGGCGGAGGCTCCGTGTCATGCGGTGCTCAATCCCCTGTACAGACGGGAGGAATCGGACTTGGGAAATGAATGGAAGCTGGAGTATCCGTCGGCGGCGTACGCGGAGGAATTCGCCGGCTGCCGGCGTTATCTGCCTGAACGGCTTGCCTTGACGGAGGGGCAACTGAGGGACCTGGAACGGGGGGAGGTCACGGAGGCCACTCGCGAACTGGCGGGTCGCCGCGTGGTGCTGGACCTGCCTGAGAACTATCTTTGAAAGAATGAACGTGACCGGGCTGCCATGAGAATCGTATTTGCCGGCACCATCGGGCGGTCCGGCCTGGGCGGGCAGGCATGGGCGACGCTACAATACCTCGCTGGTTTGCTCGGGCTGGGTCATGAGGTGTGGTACCTGGAGGATTGCGGTGACACCTCGTACGCATATGACTGGGAGAAGGAGGAATGGACATACGAGCCCGATTATCCGGCGGCGTACGTGCGGGCCTGCCTGGAACCGTTCGGCCTTGGCGGCCGGTGGATATACCGGACCGATGGGCGGGCGTTGGGGATGGGGACGAAGGAATTCGAGGAGGTGTGTGCCGCGGCCGATCTGCTGGTGATGCGGGCGGTGCCGCTCTGGGTCTGGCGCGGCGAGTATGATCTTCCGAGGCGGCGGGTGTTCATCGACGTTGATCCCGGGTTCACGCAGATCAGTCTTGCGAATGGGGATGCGGGACTGGCGGCGGGGATTGAGAGGTGCGAGAGGCGTTTCACGGTGGGGCAGCGCCTCGGGGCGGAGGACTGCCGGGTGCCGCTGGCGGGGGGGCCCTGGTTGAAAACCCTGCCCCCGGTGTCGCTGGAGCACTGGCCGGTGGCGCAGGAGCAGGGGTCGGCGTTTTCGTCAGTGATCCGGTGGCAGGGATTCAGGGAGGCCGTGCACGCGGGTGTTTCGTATGGGCAGCGGGACCGGGAGTTTCCCAAGTATCTTGACCTTCCGGGACGGACGGGAGAGAAGTTCCGCATCGCGATGATGGGAACTGAACGTGAGACATTGACGCGGCACGGCTGGGAGGTGGTGCCTGGGGAGGTGATTTCGCGGACGCCGGCGACCTATCGGGAATTCATCCGTGGTTCCCGGGGGGAGATCTGCATACCCAAGCACGGCTATGTGGCCAGTCGCGGCGGCTGGTTCAGTGATCGGAGCGTGTGTTATCTGGCTTCGGGCCGGCCGGTGTTGATGGAGGACACCGGGGTGTCGGAGTGGCTTCCGGTGGGGGAGGGGGTGGTGGTGTTTCGGAATCCCGAGGAGGCGGTGGCGGCGATTGGCGAGGTGGCACGCAACGAGGAAGCGCATCGGAAGGCGGCGCGGCGGCTGGCGGAGGATTATTTTTCCGCGGAAAAGGTATTGCCGCGATTATTGGAGGACGCGTTGAATTGAGGGGCGGTTCAGGAATTCAAGATGCGAATTGCCCTGGTCTCCACACTCTCAGCGCCGGTGCGGCGCGAAACTCACGGCAGCGTGGAATCGCTGGTGTGGCTGATGATACGCGGGATGACGCGGCTCGGGCACGAGGTGACGGTGTTTGGGACGGCGGATTCGGAGGTGGAAGGTGAACTCGTCGCGGAGCTGCCCGGGTCCTATGGGGCCAAGGGATCCCCTGATGACTGGCAATTGTGCGAATGGTTGAATCTGTGCCGGGCGGTGGGCGAGTCCGGTCGTTTCGACGTGGTGCACATGCACGCCTATTTATGGGGGATGCCGCTGGAGCGATTCTCGCAGGCTCCCCTCGTTCATACGCTTCATATTGTTCCGGATGAGAACGCGGTGCGGTTGTGGTCTGGATTTCCCGGGGCGCGGGTGACGGCGCTGTCGCGGCATCAATGGAGCGGCTGGCCGGAGAGGAGGCCGATGGCGGTGATTCCGCACGGTGTGGATCCGGAGGCGTTCGCGTGGCGCGGCGAGGCGGGGGAGTACGTGTGTTATGTGGGAAGGTTTGTTTCGGGCAAGGGACCGTTGCAGGCGATTGCGACCGCTCGGCGTCTGGGATTGAGGATCGTGCTGGCCGGACCGAAGAACGGGTATTATCGGGAGCGGATTGAGCCGTTGGTGGACGGGGATCAGGTGCGATACGCCGGATACGTGACGGGAGCGGAGCGGAGCGAACTGATGGGGCGCGCGCGGGCGTTGCTGTATCCGATCCAATATCCGGAGGCGTTTGGTTTGGTGCTGGTGGAGGCGATGATGTGCGGGACGCCGGTGGCGGCGATTGGAGTGGGGGCGGTTCCAGAGGTGGTGGATCAGGGGGTGAGCGGCGCCATTGTGGAATCGATGGAGGCATTTGACGGCGCGGTGACGCAAGCCATGACGCTGGATCGCCGGCGGGTGCGGGAACGGGCGGTGGAACGGTTTTCCGCTGATCGGATGGTGCGGGATTATCTGGAGGTTTATGAACGGGTGGTCGGGAACGGGGGTGAGCGGTGATCCGGGTCCGGGGGATGCGTATCGTGCCGGGGTGTTGCCGGTGACAATTGACTGGCGTGGAGGGTTTCGAAATGCGAGAGGAAGCGGCATGAATGTGGTTGTGATTGCACCGCATCCCGATGATGAATCGGTGGGCTGCGGGGGTGCGGTCTGCCGGCACGTGGGGGCCGGCGACCGGGTGGTGGCGGTGTTTTTGACCTCGGGTGAGCTGGGACTGAAGAGTCTGAAGCGCGAGGAGGCGTGGCGCATCCGTGAGGGAGAGGCTCGAATGGCGGGCAAGATTCTGGGGATTGAAGCGTGTGTGTTTCTCCGGTTGCCGGACTGGGAGGGTGGCGGTGACGTTGCCGGCGCGGCGGAGAGGTTGGGGCCGGTTTTGCGGGAAGCGGCGCCGGAACTGATTTATCTGCCCCATGTGGGAGAGTGGCATCCGGACCATCGCGCCGCGTTGCCGGTGTTGCGAGCCGCGATGGATGGGGGGTGGGGGCAAACGGTGACTTTGAGGCTCTATGAAGTGTGGACCCCATTGAGCCATTACGATCATGTCGAGGATATCACATCGGTGATGAGCCGGAAGTTGCGGGCGGTTCGCGCGCATCGGAGTCAGTTGACGGAATATGCGTATGACCGGGCCATCCGCGGCTTGAATGCGTATCGCGGCATCCTCGCGGCCCGGACGCGGTACGCCGAGGTGTTTCAGGTGATGGAGGCGCCTTTTCGTCAAGAGCGGGTTTCATCGGGCAAATGAGTTCCAGGCTGCGCATTGCAATGTTGGTGGGGACATTTCCGGTCGTCTCGGAGACCTTCATCATGAGGCAGATCAATGGACTGCTGGATCTGGGACACGAGGTGGAGATCATTGCCAATGCCCGGGGAGCCACGGATACGCCGGAACATCCCGAACTGAACAAGCACGAGTTAATGCGGCGCGTGCGGTATGTGGAGGGGCCGCCGGAGTCGCTCGAGTGGGAACTGCCGGTCTGGCCGCTGACTGGCCGGACGTGGCCGCCGGGTTCGGAGGTCTCACAACCGAACTGGCGCCGGCTGGCGCGGGTGCTTCCGCGCCTTGCGCGATGCCTGGTGAGCGCGCCCGTGACAACCTGCCGGGTGTTGTCGGCCAGGGCGTATGGATATCGGGCGGCGAGCTTCTCGATGGTGTATCGGCTGCATCGACTGCTTCCATTGAGACGGCGGTATGACGTCCTGCATGCGCAGTTCGGTCCGACCGGGAACAGTTTCCGATTTGCCCGGGAATTGTGTGGAGTGCCGATGGTCGTGAGTTTTCACGGGTATGATTTTTCGACGCGGCCGCGGCTTGAGGGACGGGGGATGTATGAGGCGTTGTTTCGGACATGCGATCGGGTGATCGCCAACAGCAGTTATACACGGGACCAGTTGGCGGGGCTGGGATGTCCTTTGGATCGCATGGACGTCCTTCCGGTGGGGTTGGACACGAGGGAGTTTGCGGCGGTGGAGAGGCGATTGAAGCCGGGTGAGCCGGTGCGGGTATTGTCGGTGGGCCGGCTGGTGGAGATCAAGGGTCATGAGAATGTGCTGCGCGCCGTGGGGCAGCTTTGCGGGCAGGGACGATTGGTGCGGTTTGACCTGGTGGGAGAGGGACCGTTGCGGGGGCGGCTGGAGGCGGTGGTGGAGGAATTGGGGTTGAAGGACGTGGTGGTGTTTCATGGAGCGCGGACGAGCGGTGAGGTGCGGGAGTGGATGGCGGCGGCGCATCTGTTTGTGATGGCGAGCATTCAGGTGGATGGAGATCGGGAAGGGCAGGGGTTGGTGTTGCAGGAGGCGCAGGCGAGCGGGCTGCCGGTGGTGGCCACGAATCACGGGGCGTTACCCGAGGGGATGCTGTCCGAGCGTTCGGGTTTTCTGGTGCCGGAGGGGGACGTGGGGGAGTTGGCTCGGCGGCTGGGCTGGCTGATGGACCGGCCGCATCTGTGGGGGGAGATGGG
>DATKEE010000085.1:0-5661 GCA_035544555.1 Candidatus Methylomirabilota bacterium | reverse complement strand
CCGGCGATGCGCGCGCTCTTAGTCACCATACAGGTGGGAAACCACGAATGGACACGAATTCACACGAATGAAGGGAGACAGCATCGGAGACCGGCGCTCCGTTTTGGTGAACGCGCCTGTACCATGGAATCGATTCATGTCCCTCACCCATGATCCCGCTCCCAATCCGTGCGGGGCTGCGCGGGGTATGAAGGATTGGGAGAGGGAATCGTTCCGCCGGCATCAGCGGATTCCGTCTGTCAGTCGCGGTTGCCCTGAACCGTGACGTCGTTCAAGCGGCTTCTTCGGCGTCCGTAAATGAAGTAGATGCAGGCGCCGGCAGCCAGCCAGAGGAGAAAACGCCACCACGTCACCGCCGGCAGTTGAAACATGAGGTAACCGCACGTCACCACCGCCGCCAGCGGGATCCAGGGCACCAGAGGCACCCGGAACGGACGCGGCCGGTCGGGATCCCGGCGGCGCAGCACAATCACGCCGATGGAGACCACCACGAAGGCGAACAGGGTGCCGATGTTGCACAACTCCACCACCTCCTCGATGTTCGCGACGGCGGCGAACAGCGCGACCACAATCCCCGTGATCCAGGTGTTGATGTGGGGCGTGCGGTAACGCGGATGCACCCGGGACGCCCAGCGGGGGAGCAACCCGTCGCGGGCCATCGAAAAGAAAATGCGCGTCTGCCCCAGTTGAAACACCAGCAGCACCGATCCGGTGGCAATGACGGCGCCCGCGGACAACAGGCCGGCCGTCCAGTTCATCCCGCGCTCCGAAAAGGCCGTCGCCAGCGGCTCCGCCGTGCCCAGCCGTTCCCAGGACACCATCCCCGTCAACACCAGCACCACGGCGATGTAGATGAGCGAACAGACCACCAGGCTGGCGATCATTCCGATGGGCATGTTGCGCTGCGGATCGCGCGTTTCCTCGGCCGCGGTCGAGACGGCGTCGAATCCAATGTAAGCGAAGAAGATGATCGCCGCCGCGGACGAGATGCCCTTGAAGCCATTCGGGGCGAAAGGCGACCAGTTCTCCGGCTGGACGTAAAAAGTGCCGACGACGAGGAAGAATCCGATCACGCCCAGCTTCAACACCACCATGGCCGTGTTGGCCACCGCGCTTTCCCGAATCCCGGTAAACAGAATCCAGGTCAGCAGCATCACGATGCCGAATGCCGGCAGATTGAAGATCAACGGCACACCGGCCAGGCGCGGGGCAATCTCCCAGGCTTGCGCGGCGCGCTGGAGCGACGCCGAAACGGCCGCCGGATCGCCGGCTGCCTGGAGTTCGGCGAAGGCCTGCGCCGCGGACCGGAAGTCCGTTCCGAGCCACAAGGGCAGTTCCAGACTCAATCCGCGCAGCAGTTCCTGAAAATACCCCGACCAGGAGATCGCCACCGCCACATTGCCGACGGCGTATTCGAGGATCAAATCCCATCCGATGATCCAGGCCGCCAGCTCTCCCAGGGTGGTGTAGGCGTAGGTGTAGGCGGAGCCGGACACCGGAACGAGCGAGGCGAATTCCGCGTAGCAGAGCGCGGCGAATCCGCAGGCGATGGCGACGAGCACGAATGAGAAGACCAGCGCCGGACCGGCTCCCACGTGATGGCCGCCGCCCGCCGCCGCGGTTCCAGCCGTCGAGAAAATGCCCGCTCCAATGATGGCGCCGATGCCGAGCGCGGTCAGTTGCCAGGGGCCAAGAGAACGCTTGAGCTGCCGGTCCGGATGAGCGGCTTCGCCCATCACGCGGTCCATCGGTTTCAGGCGAAACAGGTCGCGCGCGCGCATGCGGTGTTGCCCGGGATTGTGCGCCCACGGCGCGCCACGCGTCAATCAGTCAGGCGCGACCCCCGAATTCAGGCAGGCTCTGAGAGCGTGTTTTGAAAACCCCGGTTGGGTGTCCCGCCTTCAGGCGGCCCATGGCGCAAACCGTCCCAAGGCGGCACGCGGAACGCGACCCGGCGATCCCATGATGATTTTCCAAACACGCTCTTAGGCTCTTTCGGGGACGCGGGTTTCCGGCGGTTCTCAGAAGCCTTGTTTCGTCCACCCATCTGGCGTAGCGTCCGGAAGATATGACAGGCGGTATTGAGCGTTATGATTCACTCGGAGGATTCCCAGGCTCTCAGCCTACAGCTTCAATATTACCGGGCGAGAGCCGCCGAGTACGACCAGTGGTGGCTTCGGCGGGGACGCTACGACCGGGGCGCGGCACTTAACGCCCGGTGGTTTGCGGAGGCGGCGGTGGTATCGTCCGCCCTCTCGTCCTTTCGCCCGGCGGGCCGGGTCTTGGAAATCGCCTGCGGCACGGGCATCTGGAGCGAACAGTTGCTCCCTTTTGCCTCTCAATTGACCCTGCTGGATGGTTCGCCCGAGATGCTCGCGATCAACTCCGCCCGGATTGCGTCCCCGCTGGTTCGCCGGGTGGAGGCTGACATCTTCCAATGGCAGCCCACCGAACAATTCGACACTGTGTTTTTCGGCTTCTGGCTTTCCCATGTTCCACCCGCGCGATTCACGGAATTTTGGAATCTGGTCCGTTCCTGTCTGGCCCCGGGAGGCCGGGTGTTCTTCGTGGATTCCCGCCACGACCCGACTTCGACAGCCATTGACCACCGTCTGCCAGGGCCGGAAACCAGCGTGCTCAGCCGCCGTCTGAACGACGGACGGGAATTCCGGATTTACAAGGTATTCCACGAGCCGGCGGAACTGGCCGGGCGTTTGCGCGAGCTCGGATGGCATTTCGACGTCCGGCAGACCGATCACTATTTTCTGTTTGGCTCCGGACACGAATGGAACGCCGAACACGGTGGAGACCAACCGCCGACCCGCGCCCCCGATTCGGCCGTGCCGTGAAGGTCGGACACCGCATCGTCTGCCGGCGCGCGCTCGTCGTGGAGGTTGTTGACGTGGTTGTATTCCGCTTCGCCTCGTCGTGCGTGAAGGTTTCGACGGCTTTCGGGGATTCCGGGATTGCTTTGGCACAAGGTCGATGGGCGGAAAGTCAGGTCGTTTCACCGGCTTCTCGCAAGACAGAGGCGCGCAAGGAGGCGCTGATCCAGAAGTCCGCCGCATGCTCCAAGTGATCCAGTAGCGGTGCGAGGGCGGGAATCAGGATACGCTCCTTCGCTTCCAGGAAGCAGAGATTCAAAACAACCGAGGTGTCGGTGACAACGGTCACGATGGGCGGAGGGTACGCAGGGTTTCCCTGTCCTCGGCCAGTCGTTCCTCGTCATAGGAGGGAATGCGGCGTTCCACCAGAAAATCCCGGAGGTCATCCAGGAATTCCGAAGCGGGTTCAACGGCGGTGACGAGCAGATGATCCCTTGCACGGGTGCAGGCGACGTAAAGCAGGTGGCGTTCGGTGTCATAAACCTCCTGCAAATCAGCATCGTCTCCCACCGCTGTGATCCGCTCCTGCAAGGGAAGGATCTCGTCGTCGCACGCCATTACGGCCACAGCTCGAAACTCAAGTCCTTTGGCCAGGTGCATCGTGCTGACTGAAACGTGCCCGTGCGTTGTTTCGACGTGCTCGTCGAGAATTTTGCAGGGCAATCCGGCTTTCCCGACCGCTGCTGTTGCGCGGTCGAATTGCGCTACCGAACGCACGAAGATGCCGAACTCGTGAGGCAAAACACCGGCCTTCGACTGTTCTGCCAGCCATTTCCCAACGCATTCGATTTCTTCGCCCTCGTCCGGAAACACGCGAATGACCGGTGGCGGGCCATTGAAAACGGAGACCGCGTCGCTGCGGTCCTCCTTGTTCCCGTCCACGTCCGTCACTTCGGGGCCGAGCAGGCGGTCGGCCTTCTGGCGGATCTGGTGGGAGGTGCGGTAGTTGATGCGCAACGTGCGGGAACGGCCCCGTATATCCACGCCCAGGGATTTCCATGAGAATGGCTGTTGGAAAATGCGCTGTCCGAGATCGCCGGCAAAGAACAGGGCGTTGGGCCGGTCGCCACCAAGGGCGGCGAAGTAGCGCAATCCCGAAACGCTGATGTCCTGCGCCTCGTCGATCACTGCGAAGTCGAATGGCGGATGATTGCCTTGGGCGATGACAGCCGCCAGAGCGGTGAAGACTCCGGCCTGCGTGGTGAGGATTCGTTCTTTCAGTCCGGCGCGCACGCGCTCGAAGATGGACCAGAGCACGCGCCGCTGCGCTTCCGGCAGGCGCGTCTTCCGGCCAAGCCGGGCGACATCGCGATACGCCTCCCAGGTTTCCAACTGCCAGGCGTCCACGACCTGTTCCCACTCGGTCAGCAGGAAATGGAGGCTGAATTTGTGACCACCCACCGTTTTCGACGTCTCCCCGATCAGTTCACGGATAGTCTCGGGAGGCGCGACGTTCACCCGGCCGCACAACGATTTGTGGAGGCGGAGACCCAGGGCATGGAGCGAATGAACGTCGATGCGCTCGGCCAGACGCGGTTCGCTGCCGATGAGCCGCTTCAGCTTGGTGTGGAGGGCGTGGGCCAGGGTGTTGGAAAAAGTGGCCAGCAACACCCGCGCTTCCGGGTGGGTGCGGGCCAGATGCACGGCGCGGTGCAAAGCCACGATGGTCTTGCCCGTGCCCGCTGAGCCAGAAACCCGCGCCGGGCCGTTGTAGTCCCGCTCGACCCAATCGCGCTGCTCCGGGTGAAGGAACACCGTCCATTTCTCCCAAGGGAAATCCAGGGCGCGCTGGAGTTCCTCGACGTTCGTCATCACGCGGAAACGGCGTTGTGCGTCCGGGTGATCGAAAGGGCTTGCGACCGGCCCGGCGGGCTGTGCAACACGAGGCTTGCCGCCCGTGGCGAGTTCCAGCAGAGCTTCAGCAGCCTCCGCCGGCAGACGGTCGGCAAGTACCAGCAAGCTGTCCTCATCCGCCAGACGAACATCGCTCAGCCATTCGGGCGGGACGCCGTAGCCCAGCAGTTCGTCATCTGATATGTCCGTGAAGAGGGCCGGCTTCGGTGCCTTTGATGGTGCGGGCAGTTCCTGCTGCACGTACACCGGCACCATGATTTCCTTCACCTTCTCGCGGATTTCCACCAACTGGGCGGCACCTGTCTTGGGATGCGTCTCCAGCTTGCGCCGCTCGGCCCAGTCGTAGGCGTTGTCGTGGTGGTCCACGTAGCAGAGCAACAGGCTGCCCTCCGTCTTGTGAACGATCAGCCGGATGTCGCTGCTCACCCGCACCGACCAGAAGTTCTTGTCCCTCGCCTTGTCGAGTTTGTGGAAACTGTGCCCCGGGCTGGCCGGGTTCATCTGGAGGTCAAACGCCGTCGTCTTCACGGACTTCTGCTCCTCGCCGGTCAGACGGGCGAGGCTGTCGGTGAAGGTATCGGCGATGCGGAAGTCCATCGCGGGATGACTATCCAGGTGAGTTTGGCTTGAACTGGCAGCCGCGAGCAATGGCCAACGCTTTCAGCCTCTTGGCTACGCGGCGCCAGCGAGTCTCCGGCAACTGACTAAATTCAATCTTTGAGTGCGATGGAAAGTCAGGAAGCGGGTCAGGCGAAGCGGGAACGGAATTGCTGTCGGCCTCGCCTTTCGATACCGCCCATACGCTATGGGATTGCTTTTTCAAGATGTCGGTGTAGTGAGCGTGTGCGTCGTTCGGACTAATTTGATCACCATCGTATGCGGACATCCGACCTTGGTCTTCAGAATTCGGCATGAAGACCTG
>DATKEE010000084.1:0-7350 GCA_035544555.1 Candidatus Methylomirabilota bacterium | reverse complement strand
CCTCCCCCAGACCGACGCCCTCACGGATCCATTGCCGGGTGATGGCGGGTCGGACAACCATTACTTCGCCGCCCGCGCCGCCAATGCCGCGCGAGTCCAATTCGGTTCGCCCCTCGATTGCGTCCGGCCCATGGACACCGAGAAGTTCCTCTTCTACCGGGGCGTGGGCGATTTTCAAACACCCCTTCACCTTCGCTTCGTGTCCGACTCCGACGGCCGTCAGAAACTGTCCCTCATCAACAACGGTCCGGAGACGTTGAGCGGACTTCACATCGTGCATATCAAGGACGGCCAGGGCGCCATCCGCCGAATCGACAGCCTCGCTCCCGGCAAATCCATCCTGCGACCCCTGCCCTTCGATCCCCAGCCCCTCAGCCGGGTCATTGAGGAACTCTCCGCCTCCATGCACGATAGCCTGGTCACCGCGGGACTCTACGACAGTGAAGCCGCGGCGATGATCGATACCTGGCGCGATGCCTGGTTCGAGGAGGAAGGGTTGCGCGTCCTGCATCTTCTGCCGACAGAGTGGACGGATCGCACTCTGCCGCTGCAACTCGATCCCGCCCCGCGCGACATCGTGCGGGTCATGGTCGGACGCGCCGAAATCTTCACGCCGGACACCGAACAAAAACTCGAATCGCTGTTCGCCGGTCGTGAGGGGTCCGATTCCGACAACGTTGCGGACGCGATTCAGGATCTCGGACTGGGCCGCTTCGTCGAGCCGGCCTTCACCCGGCTGGCCAATCTGGAGAGCGACCGCATTCGCAATCAGGTCAACAAGTTCTCGAATGAGGTCCGTTCCGCCATGCACAAGCAATTGAATGCGGTCAAGGCAACGGTCGATGACCAGACGCAAGCCGTGTCCGTGAGGACAGCTGGTCTGTGAATCCTGCGCGGAGCGAGGCCTTGTCGCCGTTTCAATCGTGTAGCAGCGGAGGTAACGACGCTCTGACCTTCCGTTCCGGGGCAGGACACCCGAATCCAGCCTCCGATCCATTCCTCGCCAATCGCCCTCTTGTTACCCACTCCCAATCGCAGCCAGCCTCCGAACCACCCGATGACCGCGCTGGACGCCCGGCGCCTTCTACGGGAAGATGCGACTGATCCGTGAACAAGGCCGCGCTCATCTTCGTTCTGGCCGTCCTGGCGCCCAGTCTCGTCCTCGCCTGGCTGGCCGTGCGCTCCCTCCGCGATCAACAGTATCTGATCGAACGCCAGCAATCCCTCCTCCTGCAGGACGTCGCCGATGGCCTGGTCGGGAAAATCGACGCGTTCCTGGACGAACGTCAGCGCGAGTTCGCCTCGCGAGTCGAAAGTCTGGTGGGCAGCCATCAACCCACGGAGATCACCGCCGGATTCGACGATGCCCTCCGCAAGGACTGGCCCCTGGCTTCCGTCGGGTTTGTGGTCACGCTGGACGGCGAAGCCCTGGCGCCTTCGCCGTCCAGTCGCGAAGAGGCGCAACAGTTCTGGCTGAACAACAATGTGTTCCTCTGCAGTGGCGGCACAGCCGAGGTTTACTGGAACGCCGCGCCTCCGAATTCAACCCCCGCCACGGCCGGGGACGCCAACACTCCGGAGGACGATCCGCCCACGCCCTCTCCCGGAAAGGATCCGCCAGCACGCGCGGACGAAAACCCCCTCCTCTCGAATGCCACCAAGTCCCCGCGCAAGGTCATCCCGCAGAAATCCGCCCCCGGCTCCGCAACGATGGACTCCGAGGAACCCCTCTCCAAAGTGTCCGTGGTCGAGGCCGAGTTCCGCCAACTCGTCGGGGACGGCACGGAAGGCACCGTCGCGCGATTCCTGCAGAACCAGCTTCACCTCCTGCTCTGGTACCGTTCCCCGAGTGATCCTCAGATCGTCTTCGGCGCTCAGCTCGACGTGAACCGGCTCATCGCCGGCCTGCTGGACCTTGTCGAGGCGCCCGCCGCGCACGCCGATAGAATCTGCGTCGCTCTGTTGAACGAACACGCACAACCCGTCGCCCGATCCCTCGACTCATTCCACACCGACTGGCGCCGACCGTTCGTCGCGGCGGAGATCGGGGAAACGCTTCCGCATTGGGAGGTCGCCGTGTATCTGCTCGATCCCGCGCGGCTTTCCCATTCCGCCGCCCTTCTCCGCTGGACACTCGGGCTTCTCATTCTGCTTCTGCTGTCCGCGGTGTGCTTCGGCGGCTGGCTCATCGTCACCGATACCCGGCGTCAACTCGCGCTCGCCCGTCAGAAAACCGATTTCGTCAGCAACGTCTCTCACGAACTCAAGACGCCCCTTACCAGCATTCGCATGTTCTCCGAACTCCTCGCGGACCCACGCGTGACCGACGGTGAAAAAAGGCGTTCGTATCTGGGCATCATCACCGCGGAAACCGCCCGGTTGACCCGTTTGATCAACAACGTCCTCGATTTCTCCCGCATGGATCGCGGCGAAAAGAATTACCACTTCGCCCGTTGCGACCTCGCCGGCCTGGTGACAGAGACTCTGAATGCCTACACGCCACAGCTTGAAGCGGGAGGTTTCCGCGTCGCCATCACACTTCCCGATCAATCGCCGCAAGTTCAATGTGACCGCGATGCGATTTCGCAAGTCCTGGTGAACCTGCTTTCCAATGCCGAGAAATACGCCGCCGATGGACGCGAGATACGGGTGGAACTAATGTCCCTGTCCGATCCACAACCATGCGCGGAACTTCGGGTTCTGGATCGCGGACCCGGCGTGCCGGCCGGTTGTGAGGAACGAATCTTCGAGCAGTTCTGCCGCGCCCATGACTCTCTCGACAGTGGAATCCAGGGATCCGGACTCGGCCTGACTCTGGCCCGCAAAATCGCCCTGGCCCATGGCGGAGAGCTGACTTACCGGCCGCGGGAAGGCGGCGGCAGTTGCTTCAGCCTGCGACTCCCGATGTTGACGAATTGATCAATCTTTCGCGCAATCGATGGAATCCTCGTTTCAATCATCCGCCCGTCCGGGCCAGCCCGCGTCCGCGCCGGCCAGAATCCTCATTGTCGAGGACGACCCCCACATCCTGCTCGGTCTGGAAGAGGTGCTGCGGGGCGAGGGTTTCGAGATCGCGGTCTGCAAACGCGGCGACACGGCGCTCGACACCATCCGCGGGAAACGTCCCTCGCTCATTGTGCTGGATGTCATGCTGCCCGGCCTGAGCGGCTACGACATCTGCAAGCGCCTGCGCGCGGACAAGGTCACCACGCCGATTCTCATGCTGACGGCCAAGGGCCAGGAGATCGACAAGGTCATCGGGCTTGATCTCGGCGCGGACGATTACGTGACCAAGCCATTCGGCGTGCGGGAACTCGTCGCGCGCATTCACGCGCTCCTGCGCCGGGTGGCGGCGACTCCCGAAACCGCCGGTTCCGGCAACGCGCCCTTCCACATCGGAAATTGCGCCATTGACCCGCGCACCTACCAGTTGCGGCGGGGAAGGACCGTCGAGGAACTCACCGCTCGCGAATTGAAACTGCTCCAGCTCTTCCACGCCCACGCCGGCGAGGTGCTGTCCCGTGACCGGCTGTTGAACGAGGCGTGGGGTTACCAGTATTACGGCACCACCCGGACCCTCGACCAGGTGATCGTCCAATTGAGGAGAAAACTCGGCGACAATGGCGATGCGCCGCGGCATCTGCTCACCGTTCACGGCGTCGGCTACCGGCTCGCATTGCGCGACGCGGGACAAGGGTCCGCTCCCTAAGTATTTGCCTTCCCCGGCGACTCCCGACGACAGTGTCGCCCGGCATGGCAAAAAAGCGTCGAGGCTACAGCGGCTTTGCGAACGCCGTGGAAACAGCGGCGATGGTGGTGTCGCTGCTGTTCCTCATGGAGATGGTGGATTGGATCCTGATGGTCCTTTACCAATCGCCCGTCTCGCGGCTCGACGGCCTGGGAATCCTGCCCCGCACGCCGCGCGGACTGATTGGGATCGTGTTCAGTCCGATGCTCCATGTGAACCTGGCGCACTTCCTGGCCAATGCGGTTCCCCTGTTTGTTCTGCTGGTGCTTCTGTTCTGGGACCGGCATTACCACCCCGAATTGACGCTGATCATGATCTGGATCGCGAGCGGGCTGGGGACCTGGCTGATCGGCCGCGGCGACACGATCCACATCGGCGCCAGCAGCCTCATCTACGGACTTGTCACCTACCTGATCGCCTCCGGTTTTCTGATGAAGACCTGGCGCTCGGCGTTCGTCGCCATCGGAGTGTTCATCCTCTACGGCGGCATCTTCTATGGCGTGCTTCCCCAAACCGGCCCGATCTCCTGGGAAGGCCATCTCAGCGGCGCCATCGCGGGCATCTGGGCCGCCCTGCGGAATCACGACTGACCGGCACAAGAACGGTCCTGCGAGGCGGCGGGGCACCGCCGCCATGCCGATTGGACTCTTTAGGCGGGTAGTTGAACTTTACCGCAATCTTTACCGCGAACTGGTGGAATCTACTTTGGGCGGATTCCAGGCAAAGCTCGCGGAATTCACACGAGGCGGCCTGAGAGCGTGTTTTGAAAACCCCGGTTGGGTGTCCCGCCTTCAGGCGGCCCATGGCGCAAACCGTCTGAAGACGCCACGCGGAACGCGATCCGGCGATCCCAGGATGATTTTCAAAACACGCTCTGACAGATCCATCCCTGCGGGTCGTTGCTCCGCATCCCATTCGGCTTTGCTGACGCACAGGTTCAGGCCATAGACATTGAGCTTCTGGTGAGACAACATCGGCTTCGCCTCCCGACTCGGCGTGTGCCGTTACAACCACAAGCATGGTTTGCGGTAAAGTTCGCGGTAAAGTCGAGCTGGCTAAATTTCAAAACTCCAACCACGGGGCGCCCCGCCTCGTACCAGTCCGCCACCCAAAGCAACGCAGGGAACCGCGTGACAGTTCTCCACTCCCGCCCGCTCCGCGCACCTGCAATTCCGAAGTCCGAAATTCGAACTCAGACATCCTGCTTCACCCTTCCCGCTCATACACGCGCACATAATCGATCTCATACCGCGCCGGAAAGATCCCCTCGTCGATCCCCTGTTGTCCGCCCCAGGCGCCACCGATGGCCATGTTCAGAATCAAATAAAACGGCCGGTCAAACGGCCACGCATCCTCCCCGGCATCCGGTTCCTTCTCATAGGTGAAATACTTCCGGTCACCGACGAAGAAATCGATCCGCTCGCCGCTCCATTCGATCGCATAGACATGAAACTCCTCGAAAGGCGCCTCCACCCGCAAACGGCTGCCCTTGCCCGTGCCTCGAACGTGATTGTATTTCGCCGTGTGAATGTTGGCGTGAATGACGTGCGGTTCGAACCCGACATATTCCATTATGTCGATCTCCCCGCACCGCGGCCAGCCGACGTCGCGGATGTTCGTCCCCAGCATCCAGATCGCCGGCCACACGCCGCGTCCTTCGGGAAGCTTCGCCCGCACCTCGACGCGACCATGCCGCCACTCGCCCAATCCTTCGGTGGTCAGCGAGGCGGACGTGTATTCGGCGAACTCCTTCCGGCGCCAGTTGTCCGAACCCGGCCGATGCCGCGCATTGGGGAAGCGTTCCTTGCGCGCCTCGATGATCAGGCGGCCGCCTTCCACACGCGCGTTTTCCGTCCGGCCAGCCGTGTAGTATTGCGCCTCCTGATTGCGGATGAACCCCACCTCGAAACGCCTGCCGGACAAGACTGGTTTTCTGATCAGCATCAAGCTCGACTGGCCCACCAAGATTACTGAAACCGAGTTTTTCCAGCGCGTGAAAGCCATGCCCAAAGGAAAGGTTTATGGCTTCCTCTCGGCTTGAGATGCCCAAGTCATACTTCACCTTCCTCAAATGGCCCGGGAAAAGGAAAACGCCGGTCGCTGAGGACCGGCGTTCTGGAGGAGAATTCGAAGCGTCAAGGACCGGCGTCAGTGTTCCAGTGGTGCCTTGCGAAACGAAAAGCTGTAGCCCTGATACATCGCCAGCGCGTAGAAGAGCAGGTCAACCGGCTGGAAGTTGTTGAAAATAAAAGTGCCGAAAGTGGGCAACACCGAGAAGAAATAGGGAATCGCCGCGACTCCTTCGAAGCGGGCCAGAATGATGGAATAGGCCAGAACGTTTCCCAACAGGCAACCCATCAAGGCCAGCAGAGCCCCGAGATATCCAAATACGGGTTCGGTTCCCCGGCCGAGCCAGCGCACCGCAAACCCGACCAGGAATCCGACGCCAATGGCCATCCAGCCGATTTGCAGCCCGGTCGTTGAGGAGATGGCCGCCCAGAGTCCCGCGCCAACCACCAGCGCGATCAACCCGCCAAGAACACCCTTGCCCAGACTGCCACCCGGGGATTCCGTCGCCGGGGAATCGGTCCCGCCGCCGCCATACGATGGGAAGGTTGCGACGGATGCGCCTGCGCCGCTGGAATTCCCAAATGACTTGGACACATGAAAGTCGGAAGGCTCGTTCATAATATCTGGATGGCTGATCCCTCGCGTTGAGGGAAATGGACACGGAGGCAAAGTTGAGCATCAAGGCTGCCATCGCCCCGGACGCCAGACCTGGACTTCCTGCTCCGGCACAACAATTCCCGACAAGGCGTGTTTCCCTTCAATCGTGAAAATCGGCTGCCACGAAACAGGACAGTCGTAACGGTACAGGTCAATCTCGAACTCCGAACTCTGAACGGAACGGTGGCGTGGACAACACTGGCAAACTGACAAGGGGTTTACTGGAATGCCGCCCCGCACCACCCACCAGGCTGGATGCTCAACCGGCCTCTAATGACGCCGCAAGATGAGCCGGTGCTCCATGCGGCGGGTTTGTTGGTACTCGAGCGGTGGCAATTCGGTCAGCGTGGGGGATGCGGTTTCGTTCAGGGTCGCCCGCGCCATTTCCTTCAACGTGCTCCAACGGGGCCAGTCCATCTCCCGCGCCTGGCCAATCCGCCGCAACAGACTTCGCCATTCGATGATGATGCGGTCGATGTCGCCGACTCCCAGGAGTTCGGTCGTCCAACCATGCTTGTTCAATGGATTTTTGTGGACGGACGCCACGACCTGTTCGGCACCCGCGCCGTATTTCGGCGGCACACCGTTTTCGAGGTAGCCGGGAATCGAATGCGTGCCGTAACTCCGGCGGCAGACCGCGGCCAGTCGCCCACCCCAGCGATGTTCATCCCCGCAAAACCGGAAACCGGCGTCCAGATTGGCCAGATCGTAAAGAAGTTCCTCCAACGCATAATTCTCGTCCTCAAGCGCCGCCGCAATGGCCAGTCCGTCGCCGTGGGAAAAGCAACTCACGACGCGGCCACGGCGGGTGGGCGCGCCTTGCCCGTTCACGAGCCCAAGCCGCCGCCAGAGCAACGCGACCCCGGTCGAGGTGG
>DATKEE010000083.1:0-9316 GCA_035544555.1 Candidatus Methylomirabilota bacterium | reverse complement strand
CGACGAGGGAGCATAGCCTTCGCTCTGTGACCGAGGAGCAACGAAGCCAGAGAGCCCTTTCCGGGAAAACCCTCCGGGCGGCGGTGCTTTTGACCGGGTCCCGCGTTGGCTCAACCGTCACAGCCCGCAGAGGGGATGCTCCGGTCTCGCCGCCTTGGCCCCGGTCAAAATCCCTCGTCGCAGGACCTCTTCCATTTTTAAAACAGGCTCTGAGCCCGGCACGCCGTTCCCCGGGAGCCGGTTTGTATTGAATGAAACCGCGAATGCCCGGACGCTATCCCCCATCATCATGGTGCGACTGATCCTCTTCGACATCGACGGCACCCTCATCCACACCGGTGGCGCGGGGGTCAAGGCCTTCGCCCATGCCTTCCGCACGCTCTTCGACGTCCCCGAGGCCACCCGGGACGTCCAGTTCGCCGGACGCACCGACACCTCCCTCGCCCGCGAACTCTTCACCCGTCATCAGATCGATCCGTCCCCGCGCAACCTCGGGGAATTCTTTGACTGTTACGTCTTCTGGCTCGATCACATGCTCTCGCAAAACCGGGGAGGCATCTTTCCCGGAGTCAGCGAGTTCATGGACGACCTCTGCCGCCTGGAACAGACGCCCGCCATCGGACTGCTCACCGGCAACATCCGCTTGGGCGCGGAAATCAAACTCCGCCACTACGACATCTGGGAAGTCTTTCAGACCGGCGCCTTCGCCAACGATCACGAGGACCGCAACGAACTCGCCGTCATCGCCCGTCATCGCGCCGGCAAACTGCTCCGCACCCATCTGGCCGGGGAGGAAATCCTCGTCATCGGAGACACTCCCCACGACGTCCGTTGCGCGCGGGCCATCGGCGCCCGAATGCTGGCGGTAGCCACGGGGGGATCAACCCGGGAACATCTCGCCCCGCATCAACCCGACTGGCTCGTGGAGGATTTGCGGCAGATCTCGGCCCGCGAAGTCTGCTCAACGCAAATGAACCCGGCCGCGGCCGCCTAACCCTCCTCACCCGCTGTCCGCGCCACGACTCATTCACAAACGGCGGGTTTCGTTCTCATCCGCCCGCATTTTCCATCAGCATCGCCCGCATGCCTCCCAGCGCCTCCACCGTGAAGATCAAAGGATAGAGCGCCTCAAAATACCAAAGCCGCGCAAAATAAAAACCAATGGGCGCCGGCGTCTCCCATCCCCCGTTCTCCACCCGTTCGATCAACCACTCCGTCCCCCTCACCGCCGCTTCCCGCCACTGATCCCTTCGCGAACCTTCCGCTTCACACGCCAGCACTCCTGCCAGTGCCGCCACCGCCAGCGCGGTTTCCTCGACGGATGACGGCCCTTCCCCTTCGCCCGCACCCGACCAGCCTCCATCCGGCCGTTGCGCCCGGACCAGCCAGTCAGTTCCCCTATCGATCGTTTCCCGCGGAAGACCGGCCGCCACCGCGTTCATCGTTTCCTTTTGCCGTCTCGCCTCCGCAAGGGCGCGAAGCACACGACTGGTTCCATAAATCGGGTTGGTCTCATCCGGGGTGTGTTGATTGCCGAACCAGAGCGGCAGCCACGATCCGTCGGCTCGCTGGCTTTTTCGCAGATATTCCAGAGCGCGATGAATCGCGCGGACGGCTTTCAAGCGATCCGATTCCGGCAGCTCACCGCACCATGCCAGCCACGCGCGAAGCGCGTGCGCGGTCAGGTCGGGCGCGCTGCGATCGAACGGCAGCGCCCCCCAGCCGCGACAGAACGTGGGAATGCCCCCATCCCGATTCTGCAGATCCATCAGCCAACGGGCCCCGGACCGGACCGATTCGCGCAATTCCTTATCTCGCTCGCATTCGTCGCCTCTCCCTCCCGCTTCGCGCAGAGCCCGCAACGCCACCAGCGCACCCGCGGTGTCATCGGCATCCGGCACGCCCCCCGGCAAATCCGTCCATGCCCAACCCCCGGGCGGCGCATTCGTATAAGGATGCGCACTCCGATATTGCTGGCGCAGCAACCACGTCTTCAGTCGCCGCCAGTCGCCGTCCAGGTCACCTTCCGTCCCCCCGCCGGCCGCACGAGTGATCGCGATCACCGACAACGTCGTCAGCCATGTGGCCAGATTCGTGTCGATCGGCCAGCAGCCATCCCCGCGTTGCGACGCCTCGAGAAATCGCGCGCCTTTCGTCGTTACCGGATGTTGAAGCTGCCCGCTGCCGGCCAGGCTCATGACGACGAAGCTCGTCAGCGGCGTCGCCTCCAGAAACCCTCCGTTCTCCGGCTGAATCTCCCCCAGCACCCGCAATGTTCGCGCCCGCGTGAGCCGCCGTATCCAGCGAACAATCGGATTGCCCGAAGGCCGGTGAACATGCCTCGCCTGCCCGATCGCGATCAACGCCGGCAACGCGTAACTCACCACGGGAAGGCGCAGCGCGGCAAACCACTCGCGTGGACACGCCGCCAGTTCAAACGGCAGGGGCAGAACATTCCGCCATGCCTCCGGCCCCGTCCCCAACCGCCCCGCCAACGCGCACATCGTCAGGATCGGCACCGAGAATGTCCGGTCCTTCCCGTAACGCGCCATGATGACCGCGGACAACGCGTCCGGCTCCAGGCTGCCCGCCCGTTGGCTCAACCATCCTTCGGCCGCGCGAACGGTCGTCTCGAACGAACCTCCCATCGATCCGGCCGCGCCGAACGCCGCCCAGCACAACGCCGTCGTGCTGATGTTGCTCAGGCTCTTCGTCGTGTCGCCCCAACCGCCATCCGGATTCGCGTGCGCCACGAGCCATTGCAGGCCGGCTTCGATGCGGGACGCGTGCCCGCGGGTCCGGCCTTCGCGATCCACGATGGCCAGCGCGGTGACGGCGGTGGCCGTGGACAGCGCGCTGCCGGAAAGCTCCCCCGACCAACAGCCCTTCTCATCCCTCGCGTCCAGCAGGCGCTTCACGGCGCGGCGCGCGGCCGATTCAACGCGGCTCAGGAACGCCGGATTCATTCCCGTCCGGCCGCGGCAAGGAACGGCTTCAACTCCTCCATCAACCGGGCGAACCCCTCGAAGGACAATTGTTGCGCGCCATCGCTCCACGCCTCCGCGGGATTGGGATGGACCTCGATCAGCAGCGCGTCGGCCCCCATGGCCACCGCCCCCTTGCACATCGCGGCCACCAGATCCGCCCGGCCGGCGCCCTGGCTGGGATCAATCACGATGGGACAGTGCGATTCACGCTTCACGATGGGAATGGCGGAGAGATCCAGCGTGTTGCGGGTGTAGGTCTCGAACGTACGGATGCCGCGCTCGCACAGCAGCAGATTGGGATTCTCGTTGGCCAGCACATACTCCCCGGCCAGCAGCCATTCCTCGATCCGCATCGAGAGACCGCGCTTCAACAGAACGGGGCGCCCGGTTCGCGCCGCCGCGATGAGCAACTGGAAGTTCTGGGCGTTGCGCGTGCCGATCTGCAGGATGTCGGCGTATTCGGCCACCATCTCCGCGTGCTGTTCGGAAAGGAGTTCCGTGATGATCGCCAGGCCGGTTACCTTGCGCGCCTTGGCCAGCAGCTTGAGTCCCTTGGCCCCCAGTCCCTGGAATTCGTAGGGCGACGTCCGGGGTTTGAACGCGCCGCCGCGCAGCACGGTGGCCCCGGCCTTCGCCACCGCCTCCGCCGTCGTCATCAACTGGCGTTCACTCTCGACCGAACACGGCCCCGCCATCACCTGCACCTTCCTGCCGCCGATCACCAGGCCGCCCACGCTCACGGTCGAATTCACCTTGTGCGCCTCGCGACTCACCAGCTTGAAGCGCTTCTGGACGGGCATCACCCGCTCCACCTGCGGCCACGCCGTGAGCGTCTCGAGTGTCTGATGCCTCCGTTCGTCGCCAATGGCGCCGATCACCGTCCGTTCCACACCCCGCATCACGTGGGGCCGGTAGCCCAGCTTGCGGATTTCCTTCAGCACGGCGGTTTCTTCCTTCTTCGAAATGTTGGGTCTGAGCACGACGATCATGGTTCCTTTCGACGCGAGACGCTGAGGCTCAACAAAAAAGCCGCAGGCCTCGACGACCTGCGGCGGCGGTTAATAGTTCGATGACGAATCATTTCCGGCCCACGCGCAGGCTGGCCAGGCGGTAAAAAAAACCGCCTTGCCAACCCCGGCAAAATCGGGCGCTGTCCGGATGAATCACGCGCGAAAGCTACCAAATCGTCCCTCCCAGTCAAGCGCCTCCTTCGGGGACCTTGACCCACTTCCGTCCCCGGCCTAGCATTCCTCGCCGTTCCTGAAATGAAATCACTTCTCCTTGTCATCCTCCTTTCCGGGTTCCCAATCGCGGCCCAGGCTGCCGCGCAACCGGTCAATGGTATCCTCGCCATCGTCAACGATTCCATCATCACCCTCGGCGAAGTCAGCCAGAGGGTCTCCAGCCAGGTTCAACTCCTGCGACTCGAATATGGCAACCGACCGGAGGTGTTGCGCGAGCGGGTGCGCGAACTGCATCGGGAAGCCATCCAGGAGTTCGTCGAACGGGAACTCATCCTCCACGATTTCAAGACCTCCGGATTCAAACTGCCGGAATCCTATCTGGACAATGAAATCGAGCGCGAAATCCAGGAGCAATTCGGGGATCGCATCAGAATGATTCAGGATCTCCATGCCAGGGGAATGACCATCGATTCCTATCGCGAACAACGCCGGCAAAACATCATCATCCAGATCATGCGTTCGCGAAACGTCTCCGCCCAGAAAATCCTGATCTCCCCCTACAAAATCCAGCAGTATTACGAGGCGCATCAGGATGATTATCGTGTCGGAGAACGGGTCGAGTTGAGCATGATCATGCTGCTGCAACGCGAGTACGATCCGCCGGGCGCCGCCAGGTCCCGCGCCCGCGAGATCCTCAGGAAACTCGAGGAAGGCGTTGCCTTCAGCGAAATGGCCGCCGTCTATACCGATGGCTCCCCCGCCTCCAAGCCGCAAAAGTGGGAGCGCGACGAATTGCGTCCCGAACTCGCCGAAGCCGCCTTCTCGCTCCAGCCCGGCGAACGCAGCGGAATCATCGAAACCCCGGAGGGCTGCTTCATCCTGCAATTGGAAGCCCAGCACGAAGCCCACGTGCGCCCCCTCGAGGAGGTGCAGGATGAAATCGAGCAGGAATTGCGGCGTCTCGAAGCGAACCGCCTCAACCAGCAGTGGATCGAAACGCTGATGGAAAAATCCTTCGTCAAGTATTTCTCCCTCTGACTCCACGGCATACTTCTTGACTTCATCCCTTCGCTCCTTATCATCCGTGCTCGATCCCTCACGGTGAGGGTAAGGAGGAAGACATCATGGCAAACAAGCAACCCGCGCAGGAACTGCGCATCGGGGCGGTCAAGGCCGCCATCTGGGAAAACCAATCCAACAAGGGAACCCACTACAACGTCCGCTTCTCCCGTTTCTACAAGGACGGCGAGGAATGGAAGTCCACGGAAAGCTTCGGTCGCGACGACCTGCTCCTGCTCGCCAAACTGGCCGACCGCGCGCATTCGTGGATTCACGAGCAACGCGCCGCCAAACAGTGATCCGGGGCGGAAATTCCCCGCGCGGCGCATTGCTGCACGAGCGAACGGACTGAAAGCCAGGGCAGGCGTCCCGCCAGTGGATTCACGCGGTGGGGCGTCGCGCCTTTGCTGTATCACACGGCCGGCAATGCGGCCCAACCCGCCGGAACGGATTCATTTCTTCGTCCCAACCCGGACGCGGCGCGCGCCAATCTCCATGATCCCGGGTCTCGCCATCCCGGCATTCTCGCGTTATGTACGCGGGTCGTGAACCCGACGTCCATCCCTCCGCTCCGCCTGTCCGGTCTCCTCCTCCTATTCATCGGGGGCCTCCTTTCCATCCACGCCGCCGACACCCCTTCGCATCCGGATCGCCCCAACATTCTGCTCCTCATCACGGATGACCAACGCTTCGATCAACTAGGCGTCGTCAATCCGCTTCTTCATACCCCGCGGATGGATCAACTGGCGCGGGAGGGCGTCCATTTCCGGAACGCGTTCGTCACGACGCCGATCTGCGCCGCCAGCCGTGCCAGTCTGTTGTGCGGGCTCGTCGAGCGCACTCACCGCTACACGTTCCGCACGCCGCCCCTGGCGAAGAGATTCGTGGAACTCAGTTATCCCCGGTTGCTCCGCGAAGCCGGGTACCGCACCGCCCACGTCGGCAAGTTCGGCGTCAATCTTCCTCCCGACGCCGCCGGCCGGTTGTTCGATTCGTTCGAATCCCTCGGCCATCCCTACTGGCGGCAACAGCCCGACGGCTCGAAGCGGCACCTCACGGACATCGAGGGCGACCTCGCCATTCGATTCCTCGATGACCATGCCAGGGACCACGGCAATGCGCCCTTCTGCCTGACGGTCGGATTCAATGCCCCGCACGCCCAGGACGCCGACCCCCGCCAATACTTCTGGCAGGAGGAGGTTGACTCCTTGTATCAAAACGTGCGCGTCCCCCCGGCCCCCCTGTCGCAACCGGATTTCTACAATCAACTCCCGGAATTCCTTCGTGACGGCACCATGAACCGGCATCGCTGGCGCTGGCGCTTCGACTTCGAATCCAAACGCCAGGAAATGACCAGGGGTTATTGGCGGATGATCAGCGGCGTGGATCTCGTCATCGGAAGACTACAGCGCCGGCTCGAGGAACTCGGACTGGCGGAAAACACCGTCATCCTGTTGATCGGCGACAACGGCTACTTCCTCGGCGAACGCGGTTACGCCGGCAAATGGCTCCCATACGAACCCAGCATTCGCGTGCCGCTGATCCTGTTCGATCCCACGCGACGCTTCGCCCATTCCGGTCTCACCCCGGAAGCGTTCGCGCTGAACATCGACATCCCGGCGACTTTGCTCGACCTGGCCGGCGTGGCGGTCCCCGTGGAGATGCAGGGTCGCAGCCTCCTGCCGGTCGCGCGGGGCGAATCGCCGGCAGACTGGCGCGAGGACATTTGGATCGAGCATCTCATGATGGAGCCCAGCATCCGCAAGCACGAGGGAGTGCGAACCCGGCGCTACAAATACACCCGTTACTTCGAGGCCAGCCCCGTGCTGGAGGAACTGTTCGACCTCGAAGCCGATCCGCTCGAAACGGTGAATCTCGTCAACAGCCCGCCACATCGAGAAACGCTCCAACAACTCCGACGGCGCACGGACGAACTGCGCGACGAGTACGGTGGCGAGTTCAGCGCGAGATTGTGGAAACAGACGGTCGCACCCTGAGAATGAGTTCTGAACCCCGGTTGGGTGTCCCGCCTTCAGGCGGTCCATCGCGCAATCCGTCTGAAGGCGGCGCACAAAACGCGACCCGGCGATCCCTTGATGATTCGTAACTATTCACGTGAAAAACCACGAATGAAGGCGAAGACATCGGAACGCCGGTCTCCGACCCGGCTCGTTACGAATGTGAGGAATCGCGCCGGGTTGGAGATCGGCGTTCCGTTCTACGCGAAGGCGGCGGTGAGGGCGGGTTGGATATTCCAGTAAGCCCCTCGACCCCTCGTCAGTCCGCCGGTTTTAACCAGGCAACCGTTCGGTTCAGAGTCCGCAGTTCGAGGGTGAGCTGAACAGTTACGACGATTCTTCAAACACGCTATGAGAAAACCTTCCCGCGCCGCCTCCACTCACTCTTGGACCAGCCGAAACGCCGACACCACCGCGCGGTGATCCGACGGATACGGAACCACCACAATGTCCGCTCGATCCGCCCGCTCCCCGACCACTTCCGACGCCAGCAACTCCACGCCATTTCCTCCAAAGAACACAAAGTCGATGCGATCGTGCCGGTCCTTCGGATCATTCTCCTTCGTAATGGGCGTCCAGGTCCTCCCCGGACTCCGGAGTTCATCCGGATGCGCAACACGATAACTGTCCTTGAATCCCGCCTCCTCAACCGCGCGCGTTGCCGGCCAGTTCACCGCCATCAGACACATCCCCGCCGCCGCGGATCTCACAGTCCAGTCCTCGTGCGAAGGCTCGTTGAAATCACCGGTCAGAAAGACGATTGACCCCGACTTGAGTGGACCGCGCAACTCCTCGATCAGTGCCCCGACCTGCCCGCCCCGTGCCGCGTGCGCCGCCTCGACCGCCTCCTCCGCAGTCGTCAGAAACGCGCCATCCTCATAAGGAATGCCCAGAAGTTGATAGGGTTGATACGGCGCGTGCGCCAGATGCACGTTGAACAGCCAGAACGTTTCCCCGTCCGGCAGACGGATCTCCACGCCGAGCCTGGACGGACTATGACCGATGATCGGATGACGACTCAAAACGCCCCGGCGCTCTCCCTGATCGAGATAGTGAAACCCCATGAGCGACGCCAGCCGTGATCCGTTGTCGGGTCGGGGTTTGCCTTCCCCAGGCGCGTGACCGGCGGTCTCCTGAAGGCCGATCACATCCGCCCTGGCGAGCCGGATCACCTCCGCGGATTGGCTCAATGGCTGTCCGCCGGCGTCGCCCCCATGCCAGAGATTGAACGTCATCACGCGCAAGGTGCGCGCGGCGTCCTCTCCTTGTGTTTGCGGTGTCAACTCCCAGCCCAGGCAGGCAACGAGTACAACTGTCAGGAACGCGCGGCGCATGACGCTGAAATACGCGATTCCTTCGGCCAGGTCGATCACCGTTTCGTTCCCCCGTTCATGTCCGGGGTCCGGAGGCCGTGACTGTGAACGGCGCGCGGCGTTCCACCTTCGCCAAGGCTTCCACCTTCGCCAAGGCTTCCACCTCCGCCAGGGCTTCCACCTTCGCCAAGGCTTCGGCGGACTGGTCGGCGGACAGGTCGGCGGACAAGTCACGTCGCTTCAACGACCAATCAATCCGGAGTTGACAATAAATTGCCCCCGAACCAAGGATGCATTCATGAATGCATCCCCTTCCCCAGGCTCGACCCGTCGTCAATTCATCAAGAGCACCGGCAGATTCGCCGCCGCCTCGGCGCTTGCCGGAGTCGCCCTCCCGCACGTGCACGCGGCGGAAAACAACACCCTCAATCTCGCCCTCATCGGCTGCGGGGGACGCGGCACCGGCGCCGCCTCCGACGCCATGTCCGTCCAGACCGGCCCCACCAAACTCGTCGCCATGGCCGACGTCTTCGAGGACAGACTCGAACGCAGCCACCGCGGCCTGCAACGACGGTTCAGCAGCCAGGTCGATGTGCCGGAGGACCGCAGATTCATTGGCTTCGACGCCTATCAAAAGGCAATGGACGTCCTGAACCCCGGAGACGTCGCCATTTTCGCCACGCCGCCCGCCTTCCGCTGGGTTCACTTCAAGTACGCTGTCGAGAAGGGGCTGAATGTGTTCATGGAAAAGCCGG
>DATKEE010000082.1:0-9381 GCA_035544555.1 Candidatus Methylomirabilota bacterium | reverse complement strand
GCGGGCGCGATCTCCTAAAAGCGACTGATATCACTTCCACAAACCGGGCCCTCCCCCGTTTGCCCGCGGATGTAGCGGTGTCCGGACGACAATCAAACCCCAAAAATGCATGGATTTCCCGCCGGTTTGCGGCAGATTGTTCACCGCAACGCGTGAATCTGTTCGTCAAAATCTGCGGCATCACCTCGGTGGGGGACGCCCGCGCGGCATCCGATGCCGGCGCCGACGCGCTCGGTTTCATGTTTTACCCCGGCAGCCCGCGGCACATCGAACTCCGGACCGCCGAGCTCATTACACGATCCCTCCCCTCCGGAGTGATCAAAGTGGGAGTGTTCGTCAATCCGGATGAAGGCACGGTCCTCAGTGCCATCGCCGCCTGCGGGCTCAACGTGCTCCAGTTCCACGGCGAGGAAGGATTCGACTTTTGCCGGCAGTTCGGACTCACGACCATCAAGGCCTTCCGGGTGCGCGATGCCGCTTCGCTGGATCAACTCGACGACTGCCCCGCCGACGCCTGGTTGCTCGACAGCGCCGTGCCTGGCCGTCATGGGGGCACCGGCAAAACATTCAACTGGGACCTCGCCGCCAAGGCCGTCCAACGGGGGCGCCCGATTTTCCTCGCCGGCGGCCTGACTCCCGAAAACGTTGCCGATGCCGTCTCGCAAGTCCGCCCATTCGCCGTGGATGTCTCCAGCGGAGTGGAGTCAAGCCCCGGCCGAAAGGACCCGCGCAAAGTGTCGGCGTTCATACGAAACGCGAAGCAGGCCGCCGCCGCAATTCACGACCCGGCGGATTTGAATGAGTCCTTCCAACTGCCGATAACCTCGAGTCCGGCGCCTCCAGTTCCCGGTCACACCACAGGATCGTAAGCGCCGCGCGCGTCGTTCATGACTGAACCTCTGACCTTATGACCACCGCGGTATCCAAACCCCTCCCCGATTCCCAGGGCCATTTTGGTCCTTATGGCGGCCGTTACGTGCCCGAGACCCTCATGCATCCTCTCCAGGAATTGGAGGCCGAATACTTCCGGGCACAACAGGACCCGGAGTTTCAAAGGGAACTCGATTATTATCTGCGCGACTTCTGCGGACGCCCCACCCCGCTTTACCTGGCCGAAAGGCTGACCCGCCAGCTTGGCGGGGCGAAGATCTACCTCAAACGTGAGGACCTGCTTCATACCGGGGCTCACAAGATCAACAATGCCATCGGCCAGATCCTGCTCGCGCGGCGCATGGGCAAACGCCGGATCATCGCCGAAACCGGCGCCGGCCAGCATGGCGTGGCCACCGCCACGGTCGCGGCCATGTTCGGCCTTCAGTGCGTCATTTATATGGGCGAAGTCGATTGCGAACGGCAGGCTCTGAATGTCTTCCGCATGAAAATGCTGGGCGCCGACGTGGTTCCCGTGAAGGCCGGCCAGCGAACCTTGAAGGAAGCCGTCAATGAGGCCATGCGCGATTGGGTGACCCACGTGCGAACCACCCACTACATCCTCGGCACCGCCTACGGTGCCCATCCCTACCCCATCATCGTCCGCAATTTCCAGCGCATCATTGGCGACGAAGCCCGCCGCCAGATTCTCGAAAAGGAAAGCCGGCTCCCGGACCTCCTCGTCGCCTGCGTCGGGGGGGGCTCCAATTCAATCGGCTTGTTTTATCCGTTCCTCGGGGATGCCAAAGTCCGCATGGTCGGTGTGGAAGCCGGCGGGGAAGGCATCCAACCCGGCAGACATGCCGCGCGCTTTCAGGGCGGCTCGCTCGGTGTCCTCCAGGGAACCCGTTCCTACGTCCTCCAGGATGAAAACGGCCAGATTCAACTCACCCACAGCGTGTCGGCGGGACTCGACTACGCGGCAGTCGGACCCGAACACGCCTGGCTTCGCGATCAAAGCCGCGTCGAATACACCTCCGCCACCGATGCCGAAGCACTGGACGCCTTCATGAAACTGGCGCGACTCGAAGGCATCATCCCCGCCCTCGAATCCTCCCACGCCATCGCCGAAGTCATCAAACGCGCTCCCGGCATGCCCGCCGGCCAGATCATCCTCGTGAACCTGTCGGGGCGCGGGGACAAGGATGTCTCCCAGGTGGCCGACAAGGTGAAGCTCTGAGGATTCCCATGCATTTGAAAACGGTGGCCTCCCTCCCGTCCATGGCTCATAGTCACTCCCAATGAAATCGATGACCGGCTACGGCCGCGGAGAAGCTTCGCGGCACGGATTCAAAGTCGCGGTCGAAATCACCTCCGTCAACCGGAAGCAGACCGACATCAATCTCGGCCTGCCCCGCGAACTCGAGCCCCTGGAACCCCGCATCCGGGACGAAATCAACCGCACCATCGCCCGCGGCCGGTTGAATGTGCGCGTCGCCCTCCAGAACTCCGGAGACAACGGCGACTCCCAATTGCGCCTCAATCGCTCCCTCGCCCGGCGCTATGCCCGCGAGTATCAACGCCTGGCGGAGGAACTCCGTCTGGACAGCGCCGTCAGTCTCGACCTCCTGGCGCGTTCGCCCGGAGTCCTTCAGGTGGACGAACCCGCCCATGATCCCGACTGGTTCTGGCCCGCCCTGGAAAAGGCGCTTCAGCAGGCCCTGTCCCGCATGATCCGGATGCGGGAAAAGGAGGGCACCCATCTCTCCCGCGATCTCCAGTCCCGTATGACCGTCATGCGCCGCTCCGTCGCCCGGATCCGCAAACAGGCCCCCAATGTCCTCCGCCGCTATCAGGAACAACTTCGCGAACGCATCCGCAAGGCCGGCCTCGAATCACCCGAACCCGATGACGAGCGCCTCCTCAAAGAAGTGGTTCTTTTCGCCGACCGCTCGGATATCACCGAGGAACTCACCCGCCTTGAAAGCCATTTCCAGCAGTTCCAGGATTGCCTCAAATCCCCGGAACCAGTCGGGCGCATGCTGGACTTTCTCTCCCAGGAAATGAACCGCGAGTTCAACACCATTGGCTCCAAGGCGAATGACAGCCTCATTTCCCGGGATGTCGTAATCTTGAAGACCGAACTGGAGCGCTTCCGCGAACAGGTCCAGAACGTCGAATGATCTCCGAAGAACGCTATTGAACCTGCCGCAGACGGATCAGAAGGACGGCCGGTCCTTCCAGCGCGATCCGCACCGATGCCCCCGGCACCTCGTCCACCTGCTGGACAACCGGCACGAGGTCGTTCTCCACATCCAGCAGCAGCAGCTCCAGCCGGCTGCTCCCCCTCCAGGGCAGGCCTCCGCACAACACCTCCAGGTCCACCATCCGTTCGGAGTAATGGCTGACCAGCACCCGCGCCTCGGTGCCCTCGGGATTCAAGCCGGCGCCGACCCGCATCCCGGGCGGGGCCACGGTGGACAACCCGGCCCGATGCGGTGTGTCGAGCAATTCACGAAACGCCCGCATCGCATGGTAATTCTTTGAAGGAACTCCGTGCTCATTGAACAGCCCGAAGCCGCCCGTCCCCCCGTGAAACAGGGCGCAGACATCCACCGGCGCGTCCTGCAGTGACAGCAGCGCCGCGGCGACGAATGCCGCCCCCGGAACACCGGCCATCGCCTCGTAAAACTCCTGCCTCGCCTCGGGCGCCGCGCTCCGGAAGACCGGCTCCCAGGACTTCCCCGGAAGATGATTCCATTCGGTCAAATGACTCTCCGTCGCGCCGAATCCGTGCTCATCCAGAACACTCCGGATCCCCCGGGCGCGCTCCACCAGTTCGTCCGGATTGTCCGTGTAGCAATGCCACGAAAAGAAATCCAACGGCAGCCCCTCCCGACGACAAAACCCAAGGAAGTTCGTGACGAATCCGGAGGGACGAAATGCCCCTTCCACAAGGTCCCCCGTCGATCCCACCGCCGGTCCTCCCACCTTCAATTCCGGATGCTGCTCCTTGATCGCCCGCGCGGCGGTCGCGTAGAGCCGCAAATAGTCCGCGTCAGTGCCCGTCCACATCGACGGACGGTTCTCGGGTTCATTCCAGATCTCCCAGTAACGGATGTCGTGATCGAAGCCGCCCGCCCATCCCTGGTTGTAATGCCGGATGATCCCAAGACAGATCGCGGCCCACTTTCCGGCGTCACGCGGCGGATGCACAAACCGCCTCACAGCCGTGTGCTCGATGCTCTCACCCAGCCGGTAGATCAACCGCGACCCGGTCGCGCGCACCGCCGAAACATACTCGTCCGTCATCCGGAAATCATAACTCGCCGGATCCTCGGGATCCGCGTCGAAGTCCGGAAAGACGGTGTGAATGTCCACCACGTCCGGATTGGGCCAGTGACAGTCATGCAGCCGGGTGAACGGAATTCCCAACGCCCTGTGCGACTCCGTCAGATCGATCAATCCGCCGGGCACCAGCGGTCCCTTGTTGACCCCGTGCAAAGCGCGAAAAACGCCGCTCGTCCGGGAAAAGTTGACCACCACAAGTTCCTGCGCGACCGCCCCTCCGGAAAGCCCGAAGGCAAGGACGGCGGCCGTGAACAGGATTCGGAGCGCCGCACGAAGCCGCCATGTTCGCTCACTCATCATCCGTTCAATCTTCCAATCCGCATCCACCATTCACCCACCCGGTGCCCGCGGGCCAGCGTCTCCTTCCTCTCCTTCGCGAGTCAAACACCAAAGAGAACCATTCGATCCGCATGCGCATCGCGGCCTTTTCGCGCGCGCATACTGAAATCGGCCTCATTCGCATGTCGCACGCCGCGTTCGGTGACGCGCAAAAATCAGAGTTGCCATCCCCGCGCGCCGAAGGATTGACAAGGCCACCCGCGGCTGGCATGGAAGCGCCGGTTTCAATCCACCATCAGCGTCTCCATTCCGACGCGGCACTCATGAAATCAAATCCCACCCGCTGTCCCTGGCCCGCGGATGATCTCTCCATCGCCTACCATGATCATGAATGGGGAGTACCCTCGCATGAGGACCGGCATCTCTTCGAAATGCTTCTCCTGGAGGGCGCTCAGGCCGGGCTGAGCTGGACCACCATCCTCCGGAAACGGGAGAATTATCGCGCCGCGCTGGATGGCTTCGACCCCGTCCGCATCGCCCGTTACAATCAACGGAAATGCGACCGCCTCCTCGCCAATCCGGGTATTGTGCGCAACCGGCTGAAAATCGCCGCCGCCATCCAAAACGCGAAGGCGTTTCTCGAGGTCCGGAAGGAGTTTGAAACGTTCGATCATTTCCTCTGGCAGTTCGTCGGCGGCCGGCCGGTTCAAAACCGGCGGCGCTCGATGAACGAGGTTCCCCCGCGCACCACCGAATCCGACGCCATGAGCCGGGAACTTCGACGTCGTGGATTCAAGTTCGTCGGCTCGACCATCTGTTACGCGTTGATGCAGGCCGTGGGCATGGTCAACGATCATCTCGTCACCTGTCATCGCCACCGGGAGATTGCCCGAATGAAATGACATCCGTCCTGCGAATCTCCGGAAAGTTGAATCGCCGGCGGACGCAATCGACGCGAATTCGTGACCTACGACGACTTGACGACGGGTGAACGCGGACTCAGATTAGCCGCGCTCTTACCGGGTTTCCCGCTCCATCCAACAAACACGAAACGTCCTTCAATTATGAACTCCCCCCTACTTCTTCCTTCCTTCCACGGAAGCCGGTTTCGACTGGCCGCGCTCCTGGCGATGGTCGGAGGTTCCCTGCTCGCCGCTCCTCCCGGTCCGACGCCACAGGTGCCCGACGGCGGACAGCCGCCCGGACCGTTTCCAAACGAGTCGGTCACCGCGATCAACGTCATCGCCCGAGGCAGCAGTGAGTTCGGTTTCGATGGACGCGTGGAGATTCCCGGCCTCGATGGCCAGGGCCCGATTCCCTGGTCGATCAACCGCTACAACCGGGGTGACATCGCCCTGCGACTCTCCCCCAACGATCCGGAAGCCGCATTGGATACGCTCAACCAGGGGTTCATCGAGTTTGCCGACAACTCACCCGGCCTGCCGGCCAATCAAGCCTGGCGCCCCACCCCGGATCGCGGTGTGTCCATCCCCACCGCCCGACAGAACGGTCCAATCGACTGGGGGGACAGTGAAGGCCCGTTCTTCCCGACAGTCGCCATCTCCACCGCTTCCTCCGGCCCCGGCTATCACATGCTGGACGGATCCTTTGGCACAGGGGATCTCGACATCAATCTCGGGCGGGCCGGCACGCATGCCTCGAGTCCCGAAGCCAATTTCAGCTTCTCCACCGTCTGGTTCCCTTACGACCAGGGATGGCTTGGCGGTGACGTCAACGGTCCCACGATTGAAGGTCAATCCAGTTGGAAGAGCCCGGGCTCCCATGCCACGGGGCTGGCCGCGGGCATGGTCCGCTGGTTCGAGTATCCCCTCGGCACCGGCTTTTACGGCGGTCTCGCCAATCTCACCCTCCCCGGCGTCAACAGCCTCACCGACGGCATGCTCTTCACCACCTCCTCCGATGGAAGCAGCGACATCAAAGTCATTGGCGCGGCACCCGGAGACAATGGCAGCGGCTGGCTCATCACCATCCGCGAAGACTCGGCCGCCGACGCGGAAACGCTGGTCCTGGAAGATCAATCCGAGTTCCAGTTTGTATATGTCCCGTATGATGCCCAGGGGCTCATTGGCGGGCACATCAATGGCGCCAATGGCGGCGTCAACAACGGCGCCGGGGAATTCACACTCACCCGCACGGGAACCGGCGCCTACACCCTTGTCATCCCCGGCAAATCCGGTGGCGATGGCACCCTCCTCCTGCAGACCGCCGGCAGGGAAGCCGGCACGTCCGTCACCCTCGCCTCGCGGGCCTTCCTTTCCTATGAATTTGTGGACGGCACGTTTCGCATCCAATCCCGAAAAACCGCCGGCGCCACGACCGCCGATCTTGCCGACTCGGATTTTTACTTTGCCTGGGTGGACTTTGAATCACCATTTGCCCCCCCGCAGGGGCCCACCCTGCGACACCTTCCCGTCGCCACCGTCAACGATTTGAGCGTGTTCACCCTCGAGGCCAACCTCGCCATCAACACCGACGAACCCGAGGTGCTCGTCACCACAATCGACAGCCAGAACGCCGGCGGTTACATCGATCCCATCACTCAGCAAATCGCCGCATCCGCGCTGACCGGTTACTTTTACGACCCGCGCACGCTCACTCCGACACGGGACCCGTTCATCATCCTGGGAAATCCGACCGGCGGGTTCACCCGGCATGACGTCAAATACAATCCCGTCTCCAAACAATACGTCGTGGTGGCCAACGCGCGGACCTACGGACCCAATTCCACCTCGGTTCCGCTGATTGCCCTCGTCAACCCCCATTCGACGGCCGGCGAGGATTCACCGGTCACCGACGCCTTCGCTTATGATCCGGAAACGACCCTCGCTTATGACGACGTCGCCGTGGCCGTCAGCGGCAGCAACGGCAACTTCCTTCTCGCCGCCGAACGAAATTTCACGGGCGAGGGAGAAGGCACCGTTGGAGTCTTGTTTGACCAGAATGGCACCTTGTTGACTCCTCAATTCGCGCGGCTCGACCGGCTCCAGCCAACAGGGGATGAGGACGATCCGGACGTGGTTTACCTGGAAGGGCGCGATGTGTTTCTCTACATCGCCAACACCGATCTCAGCGAAGGACTTCAGAACCGCCTCGTGGGCTCCGTCATTCAAACCGTCCCGGACGCTGGAAACGCGCTTCAGGTGACCACCGAACAGCCACTCGGGGATGCTATGCCTGCCGGAGTTGCCGAAGGCCATCCATCGGCCGTCGAGAATCCATTCAATGGGGAAATCCTCACGGCTTACGATGTGGGGGGCAATGGCGTCTCCCGTGGAGATGTGTCCTTTAACAACCTCGGTCAGGCGCCGGATTATACTTTCACCATGGCGCAAGCCGAAATCCCCTACCTCGACGGTGCCGACGGGATTCCCTTCCGGCATAATCACCCTCAACTCGCCGTCGATTCCGTGTCAGGCGCCATTGCCGTCGGTTTCAACGCGTCCAGCAGCGAAGTCGGGTATCCCAGCGCCTACGTGTTCAGTCTGCTCGATCCCTCGGGAGCACCTCTGCCCGGGCAACTCGGAACCCCCTGGTTTCTGGCGGAAGCTCCGAACGGCATCAACACGGGTCCCAATCTCCACAACCTCAAATACTCCCCCCAAAGCCAGTCCTTCATCGCCGTCTTCAATACCAGCGACAGCTTCACTTACATCGCCTCATTCGAGGTGACCTCCCGTTACCTGCCCGGAGTGGAACCGCCGATCCTGCAGATCCGCCAGGGAACGACCGGGATCGACCTCCTCTGGCCCGCCTCCGCCGCGGACTTCGAACTGGAAAGCACTCCCACCTTCGATCCTCCCGAATGGAACTGGACCGTGGTGACCGAACCCCGGACTACAGAGGGGAATCTTCTCCGGGTCACAGTCGCTCCAGAGGATCAGAGCCGATTCTTCCGGCTGAGACGCTGACTGATGAATTCTCAACCCAGAGCCATCGGGGAATCAGGTTCCAGTCCTCCTGCGCCGCGCCCAACGGTACCACAACACTCTTGTGACGGAGATTAAGCGGGAAATCCATCCTTGGAAACCAAACCGGCGGGTTCATCGAACCCGCCGGTCGTCATTACGCAAGCCTCGAATTGGAAGCCCGTGCTTCCGCGTCTGTCTCAGATTCGCCTGCGAATGGCGGTCATCGCCAGCAGCGCTACGCCGAGCAAGGCCAGCGTCCCCGACGCGTCCGGAACCGGTCGGACATTGCTCACCACCACGACCATGTCATTGTAGTCCCAGTCGCCGAGGTTCAAGTCCTCCCATCCCAGCAGGTAGCTGTTGCTACCCCAAAGCACGCTCCCGGCCGGGTTGTTCGGATCGCTCCCCAGGCCAAGCATCTCCCCCTTCCCCTGATACGCGACCATGTGATCCTTCGCCCCACCCGCGTTGAGCGACGTATCGGAATGCCACGTAAACCCGGCATTCAAATTCTCCGTATAGAATCCGAACGTGCTCCAGGGCGACACAATGCTCGCGCTTCCGCCTCCCGTCACCGCGCCAGCGAAAACCTCAAGCCGCTGGCTGGGATCCGCGACGTTATAGAGGCCAAATGTATTGTGAGGCGCGTAACCAGCCACCTCGATGACCATCCTCGCCGAGGAACCACCAATGCTGGTCCAGTGGGAATCGCGCGAATCATCCAATTGATGGGCATCCGACGCGATGTCCACCAGAGTGTTGCCACGGGCATTGATGATGCCCTGCAAACTCAGGGATGAACTGGAACTCCATTCCCCCAAGGGATTGACCGGGGTCAAAACCGCATGGGATTGGGAGGTGAAGAAAAAAGAACCGAAGAGAACCGCGAACGACAGGATACAACGCATAAACAACAAACGACTTACCGAATTGATACAACATTACAAGCAAG